>VGIR01000026.1 GCA_016867815.1 candidate division WOR-3 bacterium
CCGAGCCTCGCAGCGAGTTCCGGCTTGACTTGCGCGTTCAGCCGCGAGTTGAGTCCGGCCTTGAGCCGCGCGTTCAGTCTGCGGTTCAGTTCGGCACTGAGCGCCGCAGTGATCGCGGCAGTTCTGGTGCGAGTGCTTTGACCCCCAGCCGGTCTCGTGCGCAAGCCCTGTCCCTGCGGAGTCACCAGTTCGCTGGACTCCTCACCCCGACCCTCTCCTCGGGGAGGAGAGGGAGAAGGAAAGGCCCTGATTGCCATCTACATGTAGTGGTGTACCGCTCTCGGACCACAATTCTGCCGCCGGGGGGATGATCCGGAGGCTGCCTGCCCCGTGGCCTTCGCCGCTGCAATGCGAGGTGCACTGAAGCCTGCAATGACCGGTGCATTGATTCGAGCTTTGAACCGAGCGATGGCGTGAGCGATGACGCGTGCCATGCTGCGAGCCATTCGGTGAGCTTTGACGTATGCGATGCCGCGTGCAATGACTCATGCAGTGCGCGATGCAGTTTGCTACGCAGTCGACGACGCACTCGCCGACGCAGTCCGCTACGCGGTGAACGATCCTCTGACCGACACTTTCCGGCGAGCAATGACGGGTGCTTTGACCGACCCGACCGCGCCTTGAGCGCGAAGTAGCAGTCAGGACTTCGTCACCAGGAGACAAAGGGACCAAGAGGACCTTTGGGTCCGAGGTATCGTCTGCCCTGACATCGGTGTCTAGCTGTGGTTCATCAGCTTCCATCGTCGTCGCGCCGGTTGCGCCGTAGTTCGAGGGACGACCGCACTGTTTGACAGGGGCCGTTGAAGCCAAGTCAGAAGTCAGAAGGCAGAGTGCAGAAGGCAGGAGTCTGGTCGAGGACTTACCGCACCACGAAGGCGCCGACTTCTGGACCCGATGGTCTGGTCTGCGAGGCGGGCGGGGTCAGGCTGCCGGATCCCGCCCGCGCTCAGTTACCACGGGCCTACGGCCGCTACCGCCTGAACCGGTGGCGGATGGCGAGGAGGCGAGATGAGAAGAGGCGATAGAGCGCCCAGAGAGAGCAGCGAGAGCGGGGAACAGACTAGGAGCCTCCGAGCCGTACCCGACGCGTGGTCCTCTGCGGGCCCGGCGGTTGGAGCTCCTTTGCGTCCGGTGGGCCCCCATGTCCGTTGACAAGCAGCGGGCGAAGCCGATAATCAGATGTCTAGGAATCCTGATGAAGTGCGCCTCATTGCTGTTGGTTCTTCGCTGCCTGGTGCTGGCTGTCCCCGCCCAAGGGCGGGAGGCGATGCTTCCGGGCGCATCGCCGAGGCCCAATTTCCGGGCAGAGGATGTCCGGGAGCAGGTCCGGGTCAATCGCGCCCTCAACCGTCTTTCTGCTCGTTCGACTTCCTTGCTGGACGATGGTGAGTTCGTGATTGACACGAGCATCGTCCATGTGCCTGCGCAGGGCAACCAGCAGGTTCCTGCTGTCGCCTTCGACGGCGCCAATTTCCTGGTGGCGTGGCAGGATGCGCGCGGTGGCCGTATATTCGGTGCGCGGGTGACGCCGCAAGGCGCAGTACTCGACCCGGTGGGCGTCACCATTACGCCGGCACCGGGTGACCGGGGCTATCCTGACTTGTGTTTTGACGGCACGAACTTCCTGGTGGTATGGGAAGAAGACCGCACCGGCACCAACTGGGACATCCTCGGTGCGCGGGTATCACCGCAGGGAGGGGTACTTGATCCTTCGGCTATCCCCATTTCGGCTACGGAAGCTGACCAGATGACGCCTGCCGTTGCTTTCGATGGTGCAAACTCCCTGGTGGTATGGGCAGACGACCGCAGCGACACCACCGATACCACCGACAACATCTACGGTGCGCGGGTGACGCCGCAGGGCACGGTGCTTGATGCCGCCGGGATTCCGATCTCCACCGTGGATGACGACCAATCGACGCCCGCCATTGCCTTCGATGGCAGCAACTTCCTCGTGGCCTGGGAGGATTACCGGGACACCAGCAGCAACGTCTACGGTGCGCGGGTATCACCGCAGGGAGTAGTGCTCGACACTCTGGGTTTTCCCATCTCTGCCGCTGCTAACGACCAGTTGGCGCCGGCTGTTGTCTTCGACGGCGCGAGCTTCCTCACGGTCTGGCAGGATGCCCGCAGCGGCAGCGGCTACGACATCTACGGTGCTCGGGTGACGCCGCAGGGGGTGGTGCTCGATGCCACCGGGCTGGCTGTCTCGCGCGCGGCCGGCAACCAGGGCTTTCCGACCGCGGGTTTTGACGGCACGAACATCATGGTGGCGTGGGGCGACTATCGCGGCGGCAGCGGCTACGATGTCTACTGCGCGCGGGTGACTCCGCAAGGTGCCGTGCTCGATCCTGCGGGCATTGTCGTCTCGCAGGCGGCGCGCGAGCAGTACTACCCTGCGGTGGGTTTTGGTGGGGCGAACCTGCTCGTGGCGTGGCAAGATGACCGGAGCGGTACCGCCTACGATATCTATCTGGCGCGGGTAACGCCGGCAGGCACACTCCTCGACCCCGCCGGTATTGTCGCTTCGCTGGGGGCACATGGCCAGAGCGTTCCGGCCGCAGGATTCGACGGGACGAACTTCCTTGTTGTCTGGGAGGACTATCGCGACGACGCTGCGGGTGATGTCTATGGAGCGCGGGTGACGTCACAGGGCGGCGTGCTGGACCCCGCTGGGTTTGTCATCTCTCAGACGACTCGCGGACAGCTCTCTCCTGCCGTGGGTTTTGATGGGGCGAACTTCCTCACGGTCTGGCAGGATGCCCGCAGCGGCAGCGGCTACGACATTTACGGTGCGCGCGTGACGCCCCAGGGAACGGTGCTCGATCTCTCCGGTTTCGCCATCGCGCAGGCGCCTGATGAACAGAGCGCTCCGGTCGTGGAGTTTGATGGTACGAACTTCCTCGTCGTATGGCAGGACTATCGAGACAGCGTGCGTTTTCACATCTATGGTGCCCGGGTAACGCCACAAGGTACGGTACTCGATCCATCCGGCATCGCCATCACAAACGTTCCCGGGTTCCACTACGCCCCTGCCGTCGCCTTCGACACCACGAGTTTCCTCGTGACGTGGCAAGACACGCGCAACGGCAGCAATTGGGACATCTATGGTGCTCGGGTAACGCCGCAAGGTACGGTACTCGACCCCGGCGGCATCGTCATCTCAAACGCGGAAAACCACCAGCGTTTTCCTGCCGTAAGTTTCAACGGCGCGAACTTCCTCGTGGGATGGCAAGATAGCCGCTACGGCTACGATCACGACGTTTTCGGTGCCCGCGTGACGCCGCAAGGTTCACTGCTCGATCCAACCGGCAGACCGATTTCGACCTCCCCGGGCGAGCAGTCGGCACCTTCCATTGCCTTTGACGGCTCGGACTTTCTCGTAGTCTGGCAGGACTATCGCAACTTCGGCGACTTCGAAATCTACGGTGCGCGTGTGTCGCCGGGGGGGGCGGTGTTTCAGGGCGGTCCGGTCGTCCGCCAGATCGGAGACCAGATGTACCCTCGGCTGCGCGGAGGTGGCGGGGGCCGGACGCTGCTTGTCTACCAGGGCTGGGCCGGTACCGTAGACGGCAAGAACTACAATACCGACAGGGCTTGGGGCAAGACGGACCCGAATCCGGCCATAGAGGAGATATCAGAGCCCGAGGTGCGAGGCGTGACATCAGCGCCGACCATCATCGCGGGTACTCGGGGTGTCAATCGTCTTGCATCCTGCGTCGTCTTCGATGCGATGGGGCGGATGGTGGTGAATCCAAGGTCGGGCATCTACTTCGTCAGGGACGAGGTGCGAGGGGCGGGGGATGCGGGCAAGATGCGGAAGGTCGTCCTGCAGCGCTGAGCAGCAGAAGCTAGAACCTGCCTCTTCCCTCGAACCCGCATCAAGTGTGTGATCTTCGGTGACTCCCTCCCCGCCAGCGCTTCGGACTTCTGACATCCAGATCCCTCCATCTGACCTCGATTGGCCGCACAACCCGCGTCCATCCGTGACTGTCCGTGGTCGTTGCAGCAAGACGGCGTCCGCCGGTGTTTGACAAGCAGGGGCTGGCCGTCTACCATCACTCTCCATATGTCGCACATCAAACACGTTAAGGACGAGTTGGCCAGGCGGAACAAGGCCGCGCAGGTGGGCGGGGGCGAGGAGCCCATCGCCAAGCAGCATGCGGCCGGCAAGCTGACCGCGCGCGAGCGCATAGATATCCTGCTCGACAAGGGCAGCTTCGTGGAGTTGGACCGGCTGCGTATGCACGACTGCCACGACTTCGGAATGGAGAAGCGCAGGATTCCGGGCGACGCGGTGGTGACCGGGCACGGCCGGATTAATGGCCGGCCGGTTGCTGTCTTCTCGCAGGATTTCACGGTGTTCGGCGGCACGTTGTCGCGCGTGTTCGGTGAGAAGGTCTGCAAGGTGATGGATATGGCCATGCGGACCGGTATGCCGGTTGTCGGCCTGAATGACTCGGGCGGAGCGCGGATTCAGGAGGGCGTGGACAGCCTGGGCGCGTATGCGGATATCTTCCTGCGCAACACGCTCGCGTCAGGGGTAGTTCCTCAGATATCGGTTGTGCTCGGGCCGTGCGCGGGCGGCGCGGTCTATTCGCCCGCCCTTACCGACTTCATCATCATGTCCGAGCGGACGAGCTACATGTTCATCACCGGGCCTGAGGTGATCAAATCCGTGACTAAGGAAGAGGTGACCAAGGAGAAGCTGGGCGGCGCCGGCACCTGCAATGAGACCTCAGGGGTAGCCCATTTCAAGGCGATTGATGACAAGGATGCGCTGGAGATGTGCCGCAAGCTGCTATCCTACTTGCCCCAGTCGAACCGCGAGAAGCCGCCTGCCGCGACGTCGCGAGACGACCCGAATCGGGCATGCGAGGGAATCCAGGAGATAATCCCGGACGATACGCGCAAGCCGTACGACATGACCCAGATAATCCACAAGGTTGTTGACCAGGGCTCCTTCTTCGAGGTGCAGAAGTTCTGGGGCAAGAACATCGTCATCGGCTTCGCGCGGATGAACGGCGAGGTCATCGGCATCGTGGCGAACCAGCCCAAGTTCCTGGCCGGGTGCCTCGATATTGATGCTTCATGCAAGGCGGGCAGGTTCGTCCGGTTCCTCGACTGCTTCAACATCCCGATTCTGACGTTCGTGGACGTGCCCGGATTTCTGCCCGGGACCAACCAGGAGTACGGGGGGATCATCCGCCACGGCGCCAAGCTGCTCTATGCCTTCTGCGAGGCGACCGTGCCAAAGGTAACGATTATCACGCGCCGGGCGTACGGCGGAGCGTATGACGTAATGTCTTCGAAGCACATCCGCGGCGACTTCAACTTCGCCTACCCGACCGCTGAGATTGCGGTGATGGGTTCGGATGGCGCAGTCAACATCATCCACCGGAAGAAGATTGCGGAGTCGGCCGATCCGGAAGGGACGCGGAAGAAGCTGGTGGAGGACTACGAGGAGACGTTCGGGAACCCGTTCAAGGCTGCAGAACTTGGGTTTGTGGATGAGGTGATTGAGTTCGAGGAGACGCGGCGACGGGTCGTTGAGTCGTTCGAGATACTCAGGGACAAACAGGCCTCGAATCCGCCGCGGAAACACGGGAACATACCGCTTTGAGGAAATGTCGAAGGTCGAATGACGAATGACGAATCCCGGAAGGGTGGTCCGGACGTCGATTTGAGGCGAGTCGTCGAGAAGTGGGAGCAAGAGACGGTAGCTCCTGTGCTTAAGAAGGCGCCGGAGAGGGCGGAGGCGGCAGAGACGGTCTCGGGACTGCCGTTGAATCGGGCGTACACGCCCGACGCATCACGCCTTACGCAAGACGCATTGCGCATCTATGCAGAGCAGCTTGGGATGCCGGGGGAGTTTCCGTTCACACGGGGCGTGCAGCCGACCATGTATCGCTCGCGGTTCTGGACCATGCGGCAGTACGCAGGATTCGGTTCAGCCGAGGATACGAACAAGCGCTACCATTATCTGCTCGGGCAGGGGCAGACCGGGCTCTCCGTCGCATTCGACCTGCCGACACAGATGGGCTATGACTCGGATTCGGCGATGGCCAAGGGTGAGGTCGGAAAGGTCGGGGTCGCCATCTCGTCGCTAGAGGATATGGAGACTCTGTTCGCCGGAATCCCGCTGGACAAGGTCTCGACCTCGATGACCATCAACGCGACTGCCGGGATCCTGCTGGCGATGTATTGCGTGGTTGCGGAGAAGCAGGGGAAGAGCATCGGCGGTCTCGCGGGCACGATCCAGAACGACATCCTGAAGGAATACGTCGCGCGGGGGACGTACATCTTTCCGCCGAGGCCATCGTTGCGGCTTGTGACCGACATCATCGCCTGGTGCGCGGAGAACGTGCCGAAGTGGAACACCGTGAGCGTCTCCGGTTATCACATACGCGAGGCGGGCGCAACCGCGGTGCAGGAGGTCGCATTCACCATTGCCGACGGGCTTGAGTACATCAGGGCTGCCCTGAGCACGGGGTTGGCAATTGACAAGTTCGCGCCCCGACTCTCGTTCTTCTTCGCCGCACACTCGAACATCATTGAGGAGGTCGCGAAGTTCCGGGCAGCAAGGAGGCTCTGGGCAAGGCTGCTGCGGGAGCGATGGAACGCGTCTGATGAATCCTGCAAGCTCAGGTTTCACACTCAGACCGGCGGAGTGACCCTGACTGCTCAGCAGCCCGAGAACAACGTCATCCGGGTTGCCTATCAGGCGCTAGCCGCGGCGCTGGGCGGAACACAGAGTCTGCACACCAACTCGCGGGATGAGGCCCTGGCACTGCCGAGTGAGGAGTCGGTGCTCATTGCCCTGCGAACGCAGCAGATTGTCGCGCACGAGTCGGGAGTCGCGGACATTGTCGACCCGCTGGCCGGATCGTATGCGGTCGAGTCTCTGACGGACGAGATGGAGGAGCGAGCGCGGGAGCTGATCGGCAAGGTCGAGCAGATGGGCGGGGTGGTCTCGGCGATTGAGCAGGGGTTCATGCAGAACGAGATTGCGGATAGCGCGTACAAGTACCAGCAGGCGGTGGAGAAGAAACAGCGGATTGTGGTGGGAGTGAACAAGTACACGGAAGGGATCGAGGGATCGAGATCTCAAGCGATAGAGGGCAAGCTGCTGAGAGTTGACCAGGCGCTGGGTGACCGGCGCGCGGCTGAGCTGTCCGCGTTCAGGCGGAAGCGGGAAGCGCCAGAGGTCGCTGCAGCGCTCACAGCCCTGAAGGACAGGGCTCGAGGCACAGGGAATCTGATGGAAGCGATAGTAGCGGCCGTGCGGACAGGCGGGACTGTGGGCGAGATCAGCGACGCCTTGCGGACCGAGTTCGGCGAATACGACCGGCAGAGATGAACGGGCTCGCCAATCGCCATTCGCCCTTCGCCGTTCGTCGAGGAGCGACATGAGGGACATACGGAACTACGACGTTTTCAGGCTGGCCGACCGGCTGGCCCTGATGGTCTACCGCATCACGGTTTCCTTTCCCAGTGAGGAGAAGTACGGGCTGGTGTCTCAGATGCGTCGGGCAGCCCTGTCAATTCCCATAAACCTGGCAGAAGGCGCAGCCAGAAGCGGCGCGCGGGACTTCGCGCATTTCGTCGACATGGCGTTGGGTTCGTGCGAGGAAGTACGCTGCGAGGCCCACGTCGCCAGCGAGTTGGGCTACATGAGGACTGCTGATTGTCGCCAACTCGACAGTTCGTACGAGGATGTAAGCAAGATGCTGAACAAGCTCCGCTGCAAGATCCGCAACTCAGACCCGCGGTCCGGGGGCGAAAGGCGAAAAGCGGAGGGCGAAAGACGATCCACAGCGTCAAAGGAGGAGGCGAGCAATGGTCCGTAAGGTATCCCACATTGCCATAGCCGTTCCCAACGTGACCGAGGTCGCGAAGTTCTATGAGGAGAAGCTGGGCTTGAAGCTGGTTGGCCGTGAGGACGTGGCGGGCTCAAAGGTCACGGTCGGTTTCATCCCTGTAGGGGAGACCCGCCTCGAACTCGTTCAGCCCGCCTCTCCGGACTCGCCCATCTCCAAGTTCCTTGAGACGCGTGGGCCGGGTCTGCAGCATGTTTGCTTTGAGGTGGACGACATCGCGGCCGAGCTGCAGCGGCTGGAAGCGGCCGGAGTGAGGCTGATTGACAAGATACCGCGTCCGGGAGCGCATGGGACGATGGTGGGCTTCATTCATCCCTCGGCAACAGGCGGAGTGCTGGTGGAATTGAGCGAACAGAAGTAGACAGTGGAATTCAAGGACTACTACGAGGTGCTTGGTGTGCCCAAGGACGCGGACGAGAAGGCCATCAAGGCTGCGTACCGGAAGCTGGCGCGCAAGTATCACCCTGATGTCTGTGCGGACAAGGCCGAGGGCGAAGGAAGGTTCAAGGAAGTCAACGAGGCATATGAGGTCCTTTCCGACAAGGAGAAGCGATCCAAGTACGACCAGTTTGGCGCCGACTGGCAGAGAGCCCAGCAGTCCGGGCAGGCCGGCGACTTCGACTGGAGTCGCTATCAGGCCGGACAACAGCCGGGCGGATACTCGAGGTACACAACCGAGGATCTGCAGGACCTCTTCGGCGAGGGCGCGCCATTCTCGGACTTCTTCACGCATCTCTTCGGAGCGCAAGCAGCGCAAGCACAGCCGCGCGCGGGCCGGGGACGGGACATCGAGCAGCCCGTTGTCGTGACGCTGGCCGAGGCCTCCAAGGGCACTACGCGCAGGCTCAAGCGGCAGGGCGGTCCCACGATTGAAGCGAAGATACCACCCGGGGTAGACAACGGGACACGCATGCGGTTGAAAGGGCAGGGCATGCCCGGCAGGAGAGGGCAGCCGGGCGACCTGTGGCTGGTGATGACGGTCGAGGACGATCCCAGTTTCGCCCGGGACGGCAACGACCTGCACACCCGGATACAGGTTCCGCTGTACGTGGCCATGCTCGGGGGCGAGGTCACCGTTCCGCTGGTTGAAGGTAGGGCCAAGACCAAGATACCGCCCGAGACGCAGTCGGGGTGTGAATTGAGGCTCAAGGGCCAGGGGATGCCGGTCTATGGCGAGCCGGGGAAGCGCGGCGACCTGTACGCCACAATCGAAGTCCGTTTGCCGTGCCGCCTCTCTGAGAAGGAACGGGCATTGTTTCGTGAGTTGGCCAAGTTGCGGCCCGAGGAGAAGTGATCCGCTCCACATGGAGTCTCGTCCGGAGGGATTCCGCACTTGGGCGGCCCGCTCTAGTGGCCGAAGTCACGAATCTGGTGCTATATACGATAAGTCTAATAGTGGTTTGATGTACGACTCAGGCAACAGCACAAATCCGAGGAGAATATCAACATGGCGCTCAAGGGAAGCATGACCGAGAAGCACCTGTTGGCCGCCTTCGCTGGCGAGTCTCAGGCGCGTAACCGTTACACCTACTTCGCCAGTCAGGCCCGGAACGAGGGACTGGTGCAAATGGCCCTGATCTTCGAGGAGACTGCCAACCAGGAAAAGGAGCACGCCAAGCGGTTCTTCAAGTTCCTGGAAGGCGGCGACGTCACGATTCAGGCTTCGTACCCGGCCGGCAAGATCGGTACAACCCTCGATAACCTGAAGGCAGCGGCCGCGGGTGAGATGTTCGAATGGGGCACGCTGTACCCTGACTTCGCCAAGACCGCGGAGCAGGAGGGTTTCAAGGACGTCGCGGCCGTGTTCCGCAACATCGCGGTGGCGGAGAAGCAGCATGAGAAGCGCTATAGGGATTTGGCGGCGAACCTTGAGGCGGGCAGGGTCTTCAAGCGTGGCAGCAAGGTTTTCTGGCGCTGCCTCAACTGCGGTTACCTGCACGAGGGCCCCGAGGCCCCTGGCCAGTGCGCAGCTTGTGCCCACCCGCAGGCCTACTTCGAGCTGCTGGGCGAGAACTGGTGAAGCCCGTTCTTGCCGCGCTGGCACTGATTCTGGCTTGCGGTTCGGGTCCCAATGTCTCAGCTATCAAGGAGAGCAAGATGATTGAACGTCCCGGTGCAGTGCTGTTCGGTGGCAAGCCGGCGACCCTTGTCGGTCCGGAGTTGCGGGCCGGTGACGCGGCGCCCGACTTCACCGCGGTCGGCAACGACATGAAGCCGGTGAAGCTGGCGGATTTCAGGGGCAAGGTGGTCGTCATATCGGCAGTGCCGTCGCTCGACACGCCGATCTGCGACATGGAGACGCGACGCTTCAACTCCGAAGCCGCGAACCTGGGTTCGGGCGTGGTGATACTCACGGTGAGTATGGACCTGCCGTTTGCCCAGAAGCGGTGGTGTGGAGCTGCCGGCGTGGACCGGGTCATCACGGTATCAGATCACCGCGACGCATCATTCGGGACCGGCTACGGCGTCCTGATCAGGGACGTGCGGTTGTTGGCTCGTGCCGTGTTTGTGGTTGACCGGCAGGGAGTGATACGCTACACGCAGCTGGTCAAAGAAACCGGCACCGAGCCGGACTACGCTCCGGTGCTCGAAGCCGTGAAGCAACTGCAGTGACCATGGGTCTAGGAAAGGACAAGCGATGACGGCAAGGCAGCAGGTATACAGTTGCAGCGTCTGCGGGCAGATTGTGGCCGTGGTACACCAGGGCGGTGGCAGGCTGGTATGCTGCGGCAAGCCGATGATGCTGGCCGGAGAGGAAACGGCGGGAGAGTCCGAGGCCCGGCGCACGATAAGGCAGGAACCGGTCGCCGCGAAGTCGGTGCCGGCAACGGCTCCGCACTGGCAGTGCAGCAAATGCCACTATGTCATCCAGGCGGAACAGCCGCCGGAAACATGTCCGTCGTGCCATGAGCACTGTCAGTTTGTCGATGTGACATGTTACATCCCGGAGTGCGGGTTCAGCGGTGTAGATAGTCGTCTGATCGGGTAGGGCGAGCGCCCTGCCAACTGGAGGAAACGAATGGCAAAGAGAATGGAAGTCTACCGGTGCGAGGTGTGCGGGAACATAGTCGAAGTTCTGGACGGCGGAACCGGTCAACTGGTTTGCTGCGGCAAGCCGATGAAGCTGTTGGTCGAGAACACGACCGATGCGTCGAGAGAGAAGCATGTCCCGGTGATTGAGAAGGTAGCGGGCGGATACAAGGTGAAGGTCGGCAGCGTCCCGCACCCAATGGAAGAGAAGCACTACATCGAGTGGATCGAGCTGGTGGCCGACGACAAGGCATACCGGCAGTTCCTGTCGCCGGCGCAGGCGCCCGAGGCGTTCTTCTCGCTTGAGGCCAAGAGCGTGTTCGCCCGAGAGTACTGCAACATCCACGGTCTCTGGAAAGGAGCATGAGCGTGGTCCCCAAGAAGATCGAAGAGGCCTTCAGCGAGCAGATCAAGCACGAACTGGAGTCGGCCTACATCTACCTATCCATGGCCGCGTACTTCGACGCCGACGGTTTTCCCGGTATGGGCACGTGGATGCGGGCACAGGTGCAGGAAGAGCAGACCCACGCAATGCGTTTCTACAAGCATATTGTCGAGCGGGGCGGGCACGTGAAGCTCCACCCGCTGGCGATGCCGCCGCAGGACTGGAAGTCGCCACTCGCCGCCTTCGAGGCGGCCTACGAGCACGAGAAGTTCATCACCGGCAAGATCGACGGGCTGATGAAGCTCTCCCTGGCTGAGAATGATCACGCCTCGCGGAGCCTGCTGCAGTGGTTCGTTGACGAACAGGTCGAGGAGGAAGCGAACACGTCCAAGGTTGCGCAGGACCTCAAACTGGTCGGGAACGATGGTCGGGGTATCCTGATGATGGATCGTGAGCTGGGCACGCGGACGTTCGTGCTCGCGCCGGAGCTGGCTGCACTGTACGCGCAGGCGGCCGCCGGGGCATAGGCCGAGCCGGCATCGATATGAGCGGCAGCGGCTTCTCAGCGGTCAAGGTCAGCGAGCACGTCTGGTGGGTCGGGGCGATCGACTGGGCGTTGCGCGACTTCCACGGCTACTCGACACAGCGTGGCTCTACCTACAACGCCTACCTGGTGATGGGCGACTATCCGATCCTGGTCGATACGGTCAAGGCCCAGTTCCGTGACGAGATGCTCGCGCGGGTGGCATCGGTGGTGAACCCGGCTGACGTGAAAGTCGTAGTCTCGCACCACGCGGAGATGGATCACTCCGGTTCGCTTCCGCAGGTGATTGACATCATCAAGCCGGACAAGGTCTACGCGTCGCAGATGGGGGTGAAGAACCTGCACGATCAGTTCCACGGACTTGGCGAGGTCACGGCAGTCAAGGATTCGGAGACGCTCAAGTTGGCCGGACTGACCTTCACCTTCCTCGAGACGCGGATGCTCCACTGGCCGGACTCAATGATATCCTACCTGCACGAGGATGAGCTGGTCTTCTCACAGGACGGTTTCGGCATGCACCTGGCCACGCCGAGGCTGTTCGCGGACGAGAATGACCCGGCCGTTATGCTCTACGAAGGCAAGAAGTACTACGCCAACATTCTGCTGCCCTATTCGCCGCTCGTTCTGAAACTGCTCGACCGCATCAGGTTACTGGGTATCAGCATCAGAACGATCGCCCCGGACCACGGGCCGGTCTGGCGAAAGGACCTAGGCACCTTGCTGGGCTGGTATGCGAGGTGGGCCGAACAGAAGCCTGAGAACCGCGCGGTTCTTGCCCACGATTCCATGTGGCAGAGCACCGCGATGATGGCCCGCTCCATGGCCGATGGACTGCGTGAAGGAGGGACCGATGTCGCGGTGATCCCGATGAGTTGCATGAGCCGGTCGGATGTCATGACAGAGCTCCTCTGTGCCGGTGCTTTTTTGGTCGGCTCGCCGACCTTGAACAACGGCATGTTCCCGACCGTGGCCGACGTTCTCACCTATGCAAAGGGTCTCAAGCCCAGGAACCTGATCGGTGCCGCGTTCGGTTCACATGGTTGGAGCGGCGAAGCGTGCGCTCAGATTGAGACTGCGTTGCGCGAGATGGGAGTCGAGATTGCGCTGCCTGCCATGAGGCTCAAGTTCGTGCCGGACGCAGCCGCGCTCGACCAGTGCCGCGAGTTCGGCAGGGCAGTCGCCGCAAAGCTCCAGGAGCGGGTCGGCATGTGATTGAGCGGGCCGGAACCGGTGCCCACTGTACGATCGATCGTTCAAAGATCGACCTGGCCGCATTCAATTCCATCACCTACGGTCTCTACGTCGTTACCGCGCGCGACGGCGAGAAGCGAAATGGATGCATCGTCAATACGGTAGTCCAGGTAGCAGGCGAGCCCTGCCAGATCTCGGTCAGTGTGAGCAAGGGCAACTTCACGCACGACATGATAGTGAAGACCGGGCAATTCGGGGTCGCAGTGCTGGAGCAGGAAACGCCGATGCCGTTCATTGGAGTATTCGGATTCCGCTCCGGCCGCGACTACGACAAGTTCGCCCGCGCGCAGTTCCGGGATGGAGCTACGGGATGCCCGTTGCTTGTCGAGCACTCGCTGGCGGTGATTGAGGCAAAGGTGAGGACCGCGGTTGACTGCGGGTCGCACACCACATTCATCGCCGACGTGGTTGCCAGCGAGTTGCTGCGGTCCGGCAACCCGCTGACCTATGCCTACTATCATGCGGTGAAGGGCGGCAAGACCGGCAAGAACGCGCCGACCTATGCGGCGACAGTGACGGCGGAGAAGTCTGAGCAAAAGGAAAGGAAAGAGACCGTGAAGAAGTACGTCTGTGCGGTGTGCGGTTACGTCTACGACCCGGCCGCCGGCGACCCGGACAGCGGTGTTCCGGCCGGCACGCCGTTTGAGAAGATCCCGGCCGACTGGGTCTGTCCGGTCTGCGGCGCGAGCAAAGACCAGTTTGAGCCGGAAGCCTAGCTGGAAGTCAGAGGCGAGAAGCCGGAATCCGGAAGTGAGGACGGGGAGCTAGAAGAGAACTACTGAGCTTTGCGATGCAGCTGCCTGAGAACGTACTCAGGCGGCTGCTTCGCTCGAACCGTTCCGTCGGTGATGATGCACTCCTCGACATCCGTGCGCGATGGCAGTTCGAACATGATGTTGAGCATCGTTTCCTCCAGCACAGAACGCAAAGCACGGGCGCCGATTTTGCGCGCGGCCGCGAGTTCGGCAACCGCGCCGAGAGCTTCCGGAGTGAAAGTCAGCTTCACGCCTTCCAGCTCGAAACAGAAGGCAAACTGGCGGGTGAGGGCGTTGCGGGGTTTGGTCAGGATGTCCACCAGCGCTTCCCTGGAAAGACTGTGCAGTCCGGCTACTACGGGCAAGCGGCCGACGAGCTCCGGTATGAGTCCATACTTGATCAAGTCATCCGGCTCAACCAGCGGCAGCAGTTCGTCGCTGGTTCGCAGCCTGCGTTCGGAGATGTCGGCGCCGAAGCCCAGCGTGTTCGAGCGGATGCGGCGCTCGACAATCCGCTCAAGACCGTCAAACATCCCTCCGCAGATGAACAGGATGTGCCTCGTATCGACCGGGGTGTACTGCTGCTCCGGGTGCTTTCTGCCGCCCTGCGGTGGCACGCTGGCTATCGTGCCTTCGAGGATTTTCAACAGGGCCTGCTGGACCCCCTCGCCGGAGACGTCGCGGGTGATGGACGCCGAGTCGGCCTTCCTGCCCAGTTTGTCAATCTCGTCCAGATAGATGATCCCCGTCTCGGCTCGGCGTACGTCGCCGCCCGCTGCCTGTATCAAACGGAGCAGGATGTTCTCGACGTCCTCACCCACGTAGCCCGCCTCGGTTAGAGGCGTGGCATCTGAGATCGAGAATGGGACGTGTAGAAACCGGGCGAGGGTCTCGGCAATCAGGGTCTTGCCGACACCGGTTGGGCCGAAGAGGAGGATGTTGGACTTTTCGACCTCAACATCTCTCCGGGTTGAGAATACCCGCTGGTAGTGATTGTAGACCGCAACCGAGATGACCTTCTTGGCATGCTCCTGACCGATGACGTACTCGTCGAGGAACGACTTTATCTCGGCCGGCTTGGGGACTTTGGCGGGCGGCTGGATCGGGGGTGCGTTCCTTTGCTCGCGGAAGAGGCCGGAGACCGTCGCCGCGCAGCGCTCGCAGATGCGGCCGGTCCGGCCCTGGACCAGTTTCAGTCCCGGGCCGGCCTCGAGTCCACAGAACGAGCAGCGGCTGCGGGACGTCCGTCGCCTCGGGCCTTCGGTCACTTCCGCTTCTCGATCACTTCATCGATCAGACCGTAGGTCTTGGCTTCCTCGGCGGACATGAAGTAGTTGCGGTCCGAGTCTGCGACCACCTTATCCATCGGCTGTCCGGTGTGCTTGGACAGGATCCGCGACAGCTCTTCCTTCAACTTGAGTATCTCACGCGCATGGATCTCGATGTCAGTTGCCTGGCCTGAGATGCCGTGGGCCGAGGGTTGATGGATCATTACGCGTGCATTGGGCAGGGCGAACCGCTTGCCCTTTTCGCCGGCAGCAAGCAGCAGCGCGGCAATAGAGGCGGCTTCGCCGACGCAGGTGGTTGAGACCCTGGCCTTGATGTAGCGCATCGTGTCATAGATAGCTAGGCCGGAGGAGACAACGCCTCCCGGCGAGTTGATGTAGAGGTTGATGTCTTTCTCGGAATCCTCAGCTTCAAGGAACAGCAACTGGGCGACGACGAGATTGGCGACGTTGTCATCGACGGGCGAGCCCAGGAAGATGATGCGCTCTTTCAGCAGTCGGGAGTAGATGTCGTAGGCACGTTCTCCGCGGCCGGTCTGTTCGATAACCATTGGAATCAGCACTGGTACCTCCATGGGTTCCTCATCGTGAGATTTGAATTCAGGTCTGGCAGGGCTAACTGACACTCGCTTTGTCCACGACGAGCCGCAGGACCTTTTCGCGCAGTAACTGGTTCTTGTATACCGCGCTGCCGAGCATAGACTCGACCTCTTCGATCGGTCGCTTCGATTCCTCGGCCACATCCTGTGCCTGCTGTTTCAGCTCTTCGTCGGTTACGGTGACGCCTTCCTTATCGGCAATCCTCGCTACTATGCAGTCGAACTTGGCCCACTTCTGCGCAACCGGCATCAGCTTCTCCCGGGTCGCGTCGTCTTCTGGCAGGTTGTACTGCGTGCGCAAGCGTTCCAGCGACGACTCAACCCAGGACTCGGGGGGCTCGAACTGGTGCTCGGCCGTCAGAAAGTCGAAAGCCTGGTTCTTGAGTCCGTTCTGTTCCAGGCGTTTCCGATCGGCAAGAATTGACTCGTTGATCTCGATGCGGAGCTGGTCCATGCTGTCATATCCGAGGTCTCTCGCGAGTTCTTCGGTCACTTCCGGCAGTATGCGCTCCTTCACGTCGCGGACGGTGAACTTGTAGGTCAGCGTCCTGCCCGCAAGTTCCTTGTCACTGTGGTCGGCCGGGAACTTGGTTTCGGCGGTTCGCTCATCGCCAGGCCGGGCTCCGATCAGGGCCGCATTGACTTCGGCGGAGTTCAACCGGTCGCCGAGTTCCATCATCACACTGGTGCGCGGCTTGGCGACCTCCTCCTCACCGATGAACGTCCTTCGGTCCACCACAACGAAGTCATGCTCCTGGGCCGGATGGCTGACCGGCTTGAACGTCGCGCATCTCTCTCTTCGCTCCTGCAGTCGGCGCTCGAACTCGGCCTCGAATCCGGTCGGTTCTTCCTTCTTCAGCGCGAGGCCGGCGTATTCCCTGAGCTGGAATTCAGGGATAACCTCGTAGGAGAGCTGGAACTTGATGGTCTTGTCGGGCGCGATCTCGAGATTGGTGAACTTCGGCTCGGTGACCGGC
The DNA here is from genome assembly GCA_016867815.1 of candidate division WOR-3 bacterium. Classification (NCBI taxonomy): domain Bacteria; kingdom Pseudomonadati; phylum Caldifarciminota; species Caldifarciminota bacterium. Next base: position 16,708 of record VGIR01000026.1, read on the forward strand.
CTGATTGCATCATCGGTCAGCACTTCCCGGATTGCGTTCTCGACCAGTTCCTCGGCCGCAGCGGTCTCAAGCTGGTTGCCGATGCGGCGCTCCAACACTGTGCGCGGCACGTGACCCACCCGGAACCCGGGTACCACGGCCTTGGGTTGTAGCTCGACGAGTGATTCCTCGATCTTCGCCTTCAGCTTGTCGGGCTCGAGCGTTACGTCAATCTCGCGCAGCCATTCTTTCGGTGACCGGACTGTCTTTTCCAAAACAGAACTCCTTTACAAATTCGGCCGATATCATCCAGAAGACCCAGATTGCGCGCATCGAATCCTGACAGCACAGGCGGAGTCTATGGCAGAACGGAGCTCGATGCGAGGAGGGGGAGTTGAACCCCCATCCGGTTAGGGACTGGATCCTAAGTCCAGCGCGTATGCCAGTTCCGCCACCCTCGCATGGCCGGTCAGTATAGCCAAGGAGAAGTGGGAAGTCAAAAAGGGGGGGCTTGGGTGAAGGCGGCGCCCTACGCTTGGGCTGCGGCTACTCGCGTAGCGAGCCAGATTCAGCGGTCCATCTGTAGCGAGGGCAGAAGCGAAGTGTTACCCGGCCAGGCCGGCGAGCTGGCCGCAGCCGGCGAGGATGCTCGCGCCTTTGGAGCGCCTAACTGTGACGGCAGGGACGTGCGGCCAGAGCTTGCGGGCAAAGGTCTCGACCGATTCAGGCGCGGGCGGCGTGAGTTCGCAGCCCGCGAACGGGTTGAGCGGAATCAGGTTCAGCTTGCAGGGAATGCCTTTGAGCAGGGCCGCGAGCTGCTTCACGTCTCTGTCGCGATTGTTGATACCATCCACAAGCACGTACTCGAATGTGACGCGCTTGCCCTTGGCGTCGGTGTAGTCGCGCATTGCCGCCATGACGTCTTTCAGCGGGTGTATCTTGTTGACCGGCATGAGCCGGGAGCGGGTCTCGTCGTCTGAGGCGTTGAGGGAGAGGGCGAGACGGAACTGCTCTTCGACTCTGGCGAAGGCGCGGATGCCGTCGGGGATGCCGGAGGTGGAGATGGTTATCCTGCGCGCGCCGATGCCCAGGCCGTTCTCGGCGTTTATGGTCTTCGCGGCCTCAATCGTCGCGTCGTAGTTGAGGAAGGGCTCGCCCATGCCCATGAAGACAACATTCGTAATGACGAAGTCCGAATGACGAATCACGAATGAGCGGACGGCCAGTACCTGGGCAGCGATTTCGTGCCAGGAGAGGTCGCGCCTGAACCCGTGCGTGCCGGTGAAGCAGAAAGTGCAGCCGAGCTTGCACCCGACCTGGGTGGAGACGCAGACCGTCCGACGGGCAGGGGTTCCGGCGTCCGGGGGTTGGCCACGGAGGCCCCTGTCTGACAGTGCCGGGGTTCGGGTCATGGAGCCAGGACCCTCGAACCCGAGAACCCCTGAACCCTCTCCTATCAAGACGGATTCGATGATGTTGCCGTCAGCGAGTTTGAACGTGAACTTGGTGGTTCCGTCGTCGTCGCTCGCTGTAGAGAGGAGGGAGGAGAGAGGAGGGAGGAGAGAGAAGCGCTCACTGAGCAGGGCGCGACGCTCCTTGCTCAGGTTCGTCATCGCGGCGAGGTCATCAACGCCCTTCTGCCAGAGCCAGGTGAAGACCTGAGCCGCAGTGTAGCGGGGCCAGCCGAGTTCCGCGCACAACGCCTGGAGTTGAGCGAGCGTGAGGGAGCGAAGATCAGGCTTCACAATGACGAATGACAAAACCCGAATTCTGAATCAAGTCCGAATGAAGGAGAATACCGAACTGCATCTGGGATTTGGTCATTCGAGCTTGAATCGTCATTCGGACTTCGGACTTCAAGTTTGTCCTCATTCGGGCCTCGATATCACATTGAGGACGAGGCCGACCATGAGGAAATTGAGGAGCAGGGAGGAGCCGCCGTAGCTGACGAAGGGCAGGGTGATGCCGGTGATGGGCAGCATACCGAGCAGCATGCCGATGTTGACGAACATCTGGTAGCCGATGATGGCCGCGAATCCGACGCAGAGGAGCGAGCCGGTCGAATCGCCGGACTGGCGTGCCGCGAGCAGTATCCGCCGCACTAGCCAGAAGAACAAGCCCAGCAACACGAGGCAGCCGACGAGTCCGAGTTCCTCACCGAGCGAGGAGAAGACGAAGTCGGTGTGGCGGTTGGGCAGGAAGCCGAGCCGCTTCTGCGAGCCCTGGAAGAGGCCTTTGCCAATGAGACGGCCGGAGCCTATGGCAATCTGTGACTGAATCGCGTTCCAACTGATGCCGTGAGGGTCGAACCACGGCGCGAAGAAGCTCATGATGCGCGCGCGCTGGTAGCCCTTGAGTGAGGCGAGCACCACTGGCGAGAGCAGGCCGAACCCGGCGCTTACTCCGAGACCGACGAGCGCATTCCTCACGCCCGCGCGGAAGAGCAGGATTATCCCCATGACTACGAAGAAAGGTATCCAGGTGTAGAGCGAGAACCCGGCCGCGAAAGACAGGGCAGGTGAGAAGAGCAGCAGGATATGGAGCGGCCGCATGCCCTGCCAGTAGAGCATGGCCGCGAGCATGGCCGCGAAGATGAGGGAGGTGGAGAGGTCGGGCTCGACCATGACCAGGAGGGAGGGGACAGCGGCTATGGCCGCGGGCAGGGCGAGGTCGCGGAAGCTGAGGCCGATGGTGCGCTTGTAGCTGAGATGCTTGGCGAGGAGCAGGACGGTAGTCAGCTTGGCGAACTCCGAAGGCTGGACGTACACCGGGCCGAGCACGAACCAGCGGTGAGACCCGGGGCCGGTACCGGCGATGAGCACCGCGATGAGCATCAGCACGGCCAGGCCGTATATGGGCTCGGCCAAGCCGTAGAGAATGCGGCGAGGTATGAAGACGGCAGCAGCCGCGGCGCCGATGGCAGCCGCAAGGAAGATGAGCTGGCGGAAGAAGAAATAGGAGCCGCCGGATGAGTAGATCGCAAGCAGGCCGAAGGACGCGAGCAGCAGGGTCGCGGCAATGAGGCCCGGGTCGAAGCGCTTCACAGGAAGGGGTCCTGGGGTTCAGGGGTCCCCGGGTTCCGGCCGAAGCGGCTCGGGAACCCGAACCGCCGAACCCTGGAGCCCTTGAACCCTGTTGTCATCTACTCGTGCTGCGGCGCTGCCGACGTATCAGCTGGCTGCGATGCAGGTATTGAGTCTGACTCCGGAGGTGAAAAGTAGGCGCGGATGAGTTGGCCGGCAATCGGGGCGGATACGGTGCCGCCGTGGCCGGCATTCTCGACCAGCACAGCGAAGACGACTTCGGGTTTGTCGGCCGGCGCATAGCCGACAAACCAGGCGTGGTCGAGCCGGGGCGGGTTCTGGGCCGTGCCGGTCTTGCCCGCGATGTCTATCTCCTTGACCCGGGCGCCGGTTCCGGTTCCCCACTCAACAACCCGCTCCAGCCCAAGCTTCACCACTTCGATGTCCTGCCGGCGCATCGGGAGTTGGCGGAAATCGGGCACGGTTGTACGGATCGCTAGTCCGGCCGAGTCAACCCGGGCTACAAGGTAGGGGCGAACCGCCCGACCACCGCTCGCGATCGCGCCATAGAGCACCGCCATCTGCAAAGGCGTGGTGGTGACTTCCCCCTGACCGATGGCGAAGTTTAGAACCGACCCGGCGCCCCACTTGTTCTTGCCATAGCGGGAATCGAGCCACTCGCGCGAGGGGATGTTGCCGGGTCTCTCTCCGGGCATATCGATTCCGGTCAAGCGGCCCAGGCCCACCTCGCGGGCATAGGCGGTCAGGCTGTCCAGCCCGAGCCGGAGACCCGCCTGGTAGAAGTAGGTGTTGCAGGACTGGGCGATGGCGCCGACGAGGTCGAGGCTGCCGTGAGCTGCGTTGCACTTGAAGGTGCGGTTGCCGTACTTGTAGCTCCCTAGGCATGTCTGGAACCGCGTGTCGCGGTAGAGTGCGCCTTGTCGAAGCGCCCCAAGCGCAACCACAGGTTTCATGGTGCTGCCCGGCGGGTAGCCGGACGTCAGCGCCCGGTTGAAGAAGGGCTTTGAGGGATTTGAGGTGAGCGAGTCCCAGGTCTCGGCGTCGATCGGCGTCATGAAGATGTTGGGGTCGAAATCGGGCTTGGATACGAGGCAGACGATGGCGCCGGTCCTTGTTTCCATCCCGACCACTGCCGCGCGGTCATAGGGAGCCAGTAACTGGCACGCAAGCCTCTGAATCCGGTCGTCGATGGTCATGACCAGGTTCCGACCTGGCATCTCGGGTTCCGGGTGCTTCTCCCGCAACGTGCCGATTTCCTGTCCCCGGGCGTCGACCTCGGCGTATTCCGACCCGTCACGGCCGCGCAGCATGGACTCGTATTGAGCCTCGATGCCGGCCCGGCCGACGAAGTCCAGCCGTCTCAGTGAAGTATCGTGCTTGAGTTCGTCCTCACTAACCTCGCCGATGTGGCCGAGGACGTGGCAGTAGCGGTTGGCGGTCGGATAGCGGCGCACCGGGTCGACTCTAACGTCGACCCCGGGCAGGCGGAAGCTCAACTCCTCAATTCGAGCGACCTCCTCTATTGTTACGTCTCGCTTGACGTTGACCGGCGAGGCGAACATCGCGACCGGCGCTAGCTGCGCTTGCAGGGTCGATTCAGGGACGCCGAGCATGTGGGCGAGCAGGGGCAGAGCCGAGTCGGTGAGTTCGGTCGGTACCACCGAGACGGTGAAGGACGGCCGCGTGTCCGCCAGCAGCACGCCGTTCCGGTCGAGGATGCGGCCGCGCGGCGCCGGCAGAACCAGCTTGCGTATTCGATTCCGGTCGCTCAGGCGTGCGTACCGCGCGCCCTGGATGACCTGTAGCTGGATAAGTCGGGCGGACAAGACGCCGAGCAGGATGAGCAAGACCTGCGTCAGCCGGGTTAGGCGGGCTGCCATCCGTGGTAGAGGAGCCGGGTCAAGCTGAGTTCAGCCAGCGGGGCGAGCAACAGGGTCAGACCGGACGACACGAGCAGGACGGGTAGTTCGGGCAGGCCCGTGCCGAGGAGTCCGACGGCGCCCCACTTGAGGGCCAGGGCCATGGCCATGAACAGGAGCGTGGCCCAGCGCGCCCGATAGAACAGCGTGCGCAATACCGCCACACCATAGCCCGTCGCTGCCATCGTGAACAGGTGTGTGCCGGTGAAGGCCGGTTTGGTGACGTCAAGGCACAGCCCGGCAAAAGCCCCGGCCAGGGTGGACGCAATGCGGTTCTCGTGCAGCGAGATGACAATCAGTCCGAGCAGGATCAGGTCAGGCCACCACGGATTCACACTTGCCTGTATCAGGAAAAGGAGATAGAGCAGGACGAACGCGACGAGGGTTCTCACTGGCCTGCCGGCTGGCCCGGGATAGTGATCTCTGGTGGGACTGTGTTCTCAAGCCAGACGGTCCCGGTGTCGGACTCGGGGTCTTCGGGCAGAGAGATGACGAAGACCCGCTCGACCCGGCTGACATCGGCAAATGGGCGGATCATCACCGGCTTGAAGAGTGCTTCTGGTCGGTCCGGGACGTTCGTGACTTCACCGACCCGCAGTCCCTTTGGGAAGATCGTTCCCAGGCCCGCGGTCACCATGGTGTCGCCGGGTCTGAAGTCGGAGTCCTTGGGCGCGTAGTCGAGTACGAGCTGGCCGGAACGGTCGGGGCGGGCGAGGGCAGGGACCCGCGACCGGACGTTGAGCACTGCGATCCGCGATTCAGAGGCTAGTATAGTCTGGACCAGGGACTGGTGTGTGCCGCAGGCAACAACCTTGCCGCAGACTCCGTCCGGCGTGATTACAGGCGCGCCCGGCCTGATGCCGTGGAGCGCGCCGCGGCTGATGACGAGCCAGTGCTCGAACGTGGTGAGGTCGCGACCGATTACCGGCGCCCGTATCAACGCCACGTTGTCGGGCGGTTCCGCTGCCGCGGACCGCGAGCCTGACTCGATGCGGGCATTCTCCACCGCGAGCCGAGCGGCAAGCAGGGAGAGCCGTTCGTTTTCGGCCCGGGCATCGTGAAGCGACCGGCTGACCGCTGTGCTGAGACGCAGCGGGGCGAGAAGCGCAACTTGGAACGGTTCCATGGCAGCGACGCGCAAACGATGGGGGAAGAGGAGTGGGACCATACCCAGCACGATGACCAGCCAAGCAGCGCGGTCGTGCCAGGCGGTAACGATGGGTCTGAACAAGACCGACTCAGTCGAGCCAGACGGCTGCCGATGTCATGAGATGGAACACGGCCATCGGGCCCGTAGTGGTTCCGCTACTTGGCGCGGAGTACGAGTTTCTCGTTGACGCTGATGTTCTCCAGGATGCGGCCGGCGCCGCGCACCACGCTCTCGAGCGGGTTCTCGGCTACGAACACCGGCAGGCTGGTCTCTTCCTTGATGAGCAGGTCAAGCCCGCGCAGGAGCGCACCGCCGCCGCACATGTAGATGCCGCGGTCGACGATGTCGGCAGCCAGCTCCGGCGGGGTCTTCTCCAGGGCAAGGCGAACCGCGTCGACGATCAACGTAATCGGTTCCTCGAGCGACTCGCGCACCTTGGTGCTGGTAATACGGATAGTCTTGGGAATCCCGGAGACAAGGTCCCGGCCTTTGATCTCCATCGTTTCCTCTTTGCCGGTCGCATAGGCCGAGCCGATGGCAATCTTAACCGACTCGGATGTCTGCTCGCCGATTATGAGGTTGTAGTTCTTCTTGATGTAGTTGACTATCGCGTCGTCCATCTCGTCGCCGGCGACGCGGACCGAGGCGGCGTTGACCACGCCGGAGAGCGCGACCACGGCGATTTCGGTCGTGCCGCCGCCGATGTCGATGATCATGTTGCCGGTCGGCGCCTCGACCGGCAAGCCGACGCCGATTGCCGCGGCAATCGGCTCGGACACGAGGTAGATCTCGCGGGCGCCAGATGCCTCGACCGAATCGCGCACCGCGCGTTTCTCCACCTCGGTGATGCCGGAAGGCACGCAAACGATGACCCGGGGCCGGACGAAGAGTTTCTTGCGCTGCACCATGCCAATATAGGTCTTGAGCATGATTTCGACGATACCGAAATCGGCGATGACGCCGTCTTTCATCGGCCGGATGACACGGATTCCCTCAGGCGTTCGGCCCAGCATCCTCTTGGCCTCGGTGCCTACCGCCACGATTTCGTGGGTAAGCTCGTCGATCGTGACGATCGACGGCTCGCGCAGTTCGATTCCCTTCCCCTTGACGTAAATTAGGGTGGAGGAGGTGCCAAGGTCAATCGCTATGTCGTTGTTGAAACGCTCGGTGATGCCTCTGAAAAGGGAGTTCACTGTCACGTCGATAGCGTATCCTAAACCGTCGTCCAGTCAAGCGTAGCCGGTCAGAGTTCGCTACGAAGCGTACGTGTCGTCGCCGAAGACCACGGGGTGGGAGGTGAAACTCGCGGAATCTGAACTGCGTAGGACTGTGTTCCAGTTTCGAAGCAGCGCTCGACTTGGCCGCTTGACTTGCCCTGATGTGAATCTAGAATGGGCATGATGATACACCCCGGCGACTATGTGATTCTATACCATTCCGACCGTATGAACTACCTGGTGGCGGTCCAGCCCAAAGGGGCGTTCTCGACCCACCGCGGGCAACTGCCGTTCGACCAGATCACGGGCAAGGAGTACGGCGATTCGATCCGCACCCATCTGGGCTTTCTCTTCTACCTGCTGAGGCCGGGCCTTGCCGACCTGGCGATGAAGGTGAAGCGCGCGACGACCATCGTCTATCCGAAGGACGTGGGCGCGATGCTGCTCTCGGCCGCGGTCTTTCCGGGCGCGCGGGTGATAGAGTGCGGGTCAGGGTCGGGCGCCCTCACGACCATCCTCGCCAACTTCGTCCGGCCCGGCGGGAAGGTCTATTCGTATGAGCGCAGGCCCGAGTTCAGCGCCAATGCGCGGGCCAACGTCGAGCGGTACGGGCTGGCTTCGTTCTGCGAGTTCTTCGTGCGCGACCCGGAGCAGGAGGGGTTCGAGCAGTCGGGTGTGGATGCGGTGCTGCTCGACGTTCCCGAGCCGTGGACACTGATAGCGCCGGCACACAAGGCCCTGAAGGGCGGCCACACCCTGGTGTCGATAATCCCGACTGTGGAGCAGTTGCGCCGGACCGTGTCGGCCATGGAGATGCAGGGGTTCGCGAGAATCCACGTGAAGGAAGTGATGGAGCGGGAGATGCTCGTGCGGACGACCGGTATCAGGCCGGCGGACCGGATGGTCGCGCACACGGTCTACGTGATAACGGGGAACAAGGTGAACGAGCCGGGGCTGGCGAACGTGGCGATGCCGGAACCGGTATCGGAATCGCCGCGAGATGAAGAGTAGCCTGGGGTTCCTCGGTTCCGGGGTTCGGGGGTTCGGGTCGGCAAATGGCCTGCGGAGACTGGTGTCCATCTTCCTGATGGTCGCCGGGTGCGGGCAGAGGCAGGCATCCGAATCAGAGCTTCGGGTTGTGTCGCTTGTGCCGAGCGTGACCGAGATCGTATACGCGGTGGGCGCGGGAAAGGCACTCGTGGGCAACACGAATCAGTGCAGCTTCCCGGAGGCGGCCAGGAGCGCGTACAAGGTCGGGGATTTCATGAGCCCGGACCTGGAGCGGATCGTCGCGCTGCGGCCGAGCCTTGTCTTTCTTACTCTACCCATGCACCGGCAGTTGCTGGATAAGTTTGCCGAGCTTAAGATACCCACCTACGTCTCCCGGCCGGGTGACATCGAAGCCGCTCTTAGGGAGATAGATACCGTGGCGCAACTGCTGGGACACAGGACAGCGGGGGAGAGCCTTGTCGCCGGAATGCGACGCCGACTGGACTCCATTGCGCCGTCTGCGGACACGCCGCGCGTCTACGCCGAGATCTCCGGGACGCCTCTGATGACTGCCGGCGGCGGCACGTTCATCAACGAACTGCTGGTGCGGGCGGGCGGACGCAACGTCTTCGCATCGTCCGCGCAGGAATACCCGGTGGTCGACCCCGAGGCTGTGCTTGCGGCTGACCCTGAGGTCATCCTGCTGCTGCACCCGGACATGAGTGCGCGTGACGTTGCCGCCCGCGTCGGCTGGGGCGGTATCAGCGCGGTGAAGAAGGGCCGCATCTATGAGAAGCTCGACGAGGACCTGCTCTTCAGGCCGGGACCGCGGATCGTTGACGGCGTGGTCCTGCTCGCGAGGCTGCTGCATTCAGAAACCACGAGGAGCTAGAATTCAGGGATTCAAGGAATCCAGGATTCAAGTGGTCACTCGAATCCCAATCTCCGCGGACAGGTGATGCGGCGACCTTCGTTGGCTTGGGCCGGCCTCATCCTTCTGCTCGTGTCGGCCGCGGCGCTCTCGGTAGCCATCGGGCCCGGCGGATTCAGCGGGACCAACCTTGGCGCGGTGATGAACCTGCGCCTCTTGCGGCTGGTGCTGGGAGTCGTCGCCGGCGGGGTGCTCGCGGTCGTCGGCGCCTCACTGCAGGGCCTGCTTCAGAACCCGCTCGCGGACCCTTTCACCATGGGCGTGGCAAGCGGTGCGGCCCTGGGCACGAGCCTGACCCTGGTGCTGGGCAGGACGGCCGGAGCGTTCGCGCCGGTCGGCGGGTTCGCTGGAGCGCTGGCAACGATGCTCCTCGTGTACGCGCTCGCGCGGGTGCGGGGCCGGGTCACGGTCACCGGCCTGGTGCTGGCCGGGGTCATCACGAGCTTTCTTTTTTCGAGCCTCGTGATGCTCGCGATGATACTAGGGCGGCGTACGCTGGGCGAGGCAGTCTACATGATGATGGGGCACCTGGGGCCGGTGTTCACCGGCACAACCGTGTGGATCTTTGGAGCAGTCGCGGTCCTCTCCATTGCCGGCTGCGCCTGGCTCTTCTCGATGTCACGGTCGCTCGACATCATGTCGTCAGGCGAGGAGGCGGCGGAGACGCTTGGGGTCGACACCCAACAGGTCACCAAGACTGTGTTCGTCATCTCCTCGGTGCTGGTCGGTATGGTGGTCTCTTTCACCGGGGCGATCAGCTTTGTGGGTCTGGTCGTGCCGCACCTGGTGAGGATGCTGTTCGGGCCTGAGCACCGGCGGGTCCTGCCCGGGTCGTTTGTCGCGGGCGCGGGAATCCTGCTGCTCTCGGACGTGCTGGCGCGGAACATAGTGCCCGGCGGCCTGCCGCTCTCGATTGTCACCGCGCTCGTCGGCGTGCCCTTCTTCATCTACCTGCTCAGGAGCCGGTTGTGAAGGAGCGTAGGGGACTGTCACCGCTTTCGTCTGACGAAAACGGTGACTGTACCCAATCGCAGGACGGCGACTGTACCCAGTCCATCCACAACGCCATCGAGCTCTCGGGCCTTTCCTTCGGCTACGGCGAGTCGCTGCTATTCGAGGACTTTGATCTCGATGTGGCCTCAGGCGAGTTCCTCGGCGTCATCGGGCCGAACGGTGCGGGCAAGTCGACGCTGTTGAGGCTCGTGTCCGGATTGCTCAGGCCGGCAAAGGGCTCGGTCCGGATTCTGGAGCGCGACCTCGGCGCGTTGGGCCGGCGAGAGGTCGCGCGGACCCTCGGTGTGGTGCTGCAGGAGAACCCGTTCGCCTTCGACTACTCAGTCTCAGACGTCGTGATGATGGGTCGGAATCCCTACCTCGGAAGGTTCCAGAGCCCGGGCAGGCACGACCGGGAGGCAGCGAAAGCGGCGCTCGAGTTCGTGGATGCCCTTTTCCTCAAGGAGAAGCGCATCAACTCGATATCAGCCGGTGAGCGACAGCGAGTGGTGCTGGCGCGCGCGCTGGCCCAGGAGCCCCGGGTTCTTATGCTCGACGAGGCGACATCTCACCTGGACATCGCGCACCAGCAGCTCATCGCGCGCATCCTCTCGGAGATGAATCGGCAGGGCAAGACGGTTGTGTTACTGTCGCACGACCTGAACCTGGCCGCGCTCTACTGCTCGCGAATCCTGCTGCTCGACCGCGGCAAGACAGTGGCCTGCGACGTGCCAGAGCAGGTCATCTCAGCCGAACTGATTCGAGCTGTCTACGGGGTAGAGCCGATTGTCACCCGGCACCCGGAGAGCGGCCGGCCCCAGGTGCTGCTACCCGCGCCGGCGCTCAAGCAACAGTAGGCTCTTCGCCCGCAGTCCGTGAATCGGTGAAGGCCGGCTGCCTGATGCAGTCGGCCTTCGCTATGAGAACCTGTCCGGCCTAGCGCGGCGTCTGCGCCGAGTCGGGTTTGTCGCCGAGCAGCTTGCGGGCCAGCATTGCGGCAGAGTCGGGATTAGCCAGCCAGTCGCGGCGATGCCTCCGCTCTTCGAGTTTGTGTCTGAACTCGGTGATATCGTTCAGGATTCTGCGTTCGCGGGCCTTGCGGCGGCCGATGCTTATCAGCCCGTTGGGACCGGCCAGAAACCAGAAAGCGAACACAACGAACACTGCCAGCACCGCTAACCTGACCAGCCGCTGCAGCGGTGACGAGCCGGCGTTCATCGTTTCAGGGTATGCATCCCGGCATAGCGCAGGACGTCGTCTTCCTCGATGCGAATGAGCCGGTTGTACTTGGTCACGCGCTCGCTGCGACAGGGCGCTCCGGTCTTGATCTGCCCGGAATTTGCCGCCACCGCAAGGTCGGCGATGAAGTGGTCACTTGTCTCCCCGGAACGATGGGAGATGACGGTGCGGTACCCGGAGTCGGTTGCGACTTTGACGCAGTCCAGGGTCTCGCTCACCGTGCCGACCTGGTTCGGCTTGATGAGCACGGCGTTGGCGATGCCATCGCGGATGCCCTGCTTCAGCCGGTTGGTGTTGGTCACGAAGATGTCGTCACCAACGAGCTGAACCCGGCTGCCGAGCCGGTCCGTCATCTTCTTCCAGCCGGCCCGGTCGTTCTCGGCCAGCCCGTCCTCGATAGATATGATCGGGTACTTCTTAGTCCACGTATCGTACAGATCGATTAGCTCGCCTGACGTCAACGTGTGCTGTTTCGGCGTGCGGAAGTGGTAGAGGCCTTTGCTGTAGAACTCGCTTGACGCCGGGTCGAGGGCGATGAAGACCTGCTCGCCGAGGCGGTAGCCGGCCTTCGTCACCGCGCGCTCGATGTACTCCAGCGGTTCCTCGTGGTCGCGGAACATCGGGGCGAAGCCACCTTCGTCGCCGACTGAAGTCGGTTTGCCGGCAGCGTGAAGCAGCATCCTCAGGTGACGGTAGATTTCGGCCGCGGCGCGCAGTGCCTCGTGGAAAGTCGGGAACCCGGCCGGGACAACCATGTATTCCTGGACGTCGAGGTTGTTGGAAGAGTGGGCGCCGCCGTTGATGACGTTCAGAAGTGGCGTCGGTAGCACCATAGTGCCCGCGCCGCCGAGGAAACGGTAGACGCAGATGCCGGCGGTGATTGACGCGGCCCGGCACACTGCGAGCGACGTGCCGAGTATGGCATTGGCCCCGAGCTTGCCCTTATTCGACGTCGGGTCGAGTTCGATCAGTGCCTGGTCGATCCGGTACTGGTTGGTGGCGATCATCCCGACGAGGCGACGGCGGATCGTGCTGTTCACGTTCCTGACCGCCTTGAGCACGCCCTGGCCGAGGAACCGTTTCGGGTCGCCGTCGCGCAGTTCGCAGGCTTCGTACTTTCCGGTCGACGCGCCGGAAGGAACCGAGGCACGGCCCATGGTTCCGTCGGACAGGATGCAGTCCACCTCGATAGTGGGATTGCCTCGCGAGTCGAGTATCTCGCGGGCTTCGAGGTCGGCGATGAGTGGCGCGGGCATGTGCTACTCCTCGCCGGCGAGCGTCTTGTACTCGGCCCGGCGCTCGGCGTAAAGCGGGAAACCTTTGACCAGTTCGGCCACATCACCCTTGACCTTCTCGAGCTCAGCTTCGTTGTCGCGGGCGGCGACCGCGCGGTCGATGAGGCCGGCGATCGTCTTCATCTCTTGTTCCTTCATGCCGCGAGTGGTGAGCGCGGGCGTGCCCAGCCGGATACCCGATGCGATGAACGGCTTCTCCGGGTCGTAGGGAATCGTGTTACGATTCACAGTTACGCGTACTTTGCCCAGCACCCGTTCTGCGTCGCGGCCGGTTATCTGTTTCGGCCGCAGGTCGACCATCATCAGGTGATTGTCGGTGCCGCCGGAGACGATGCGGAAGCCGCAAGCGGTCATGGCTTCGGCCAGTGCCTTGGCATTGGCCAGCACCTGCTTCTGGTAGGCCTTGAAATCGTCGGACAGCGCTTCCTTGAACGCAACCGCCTTGGCCGCGATGCAGTGCTCGAGCGGCCCGCCCTGGTTGCCGGGAAAGACCATCCTGTCAATGTCCTCGGCGTACTTCTGCTTGCCCATGATGATGGCGCCGCGCGGGCCGCGCAGGGTCTTGTGAGTGGTCGTAGTCACGATGTCGGCGTGGGGGACCGGCGACGGATGGAGACCGGCTACGACCAGCCCCGCGATGTGAGCGATGTCGGCCAGTTGGGCTGCCCCGGCTTCATCCGCAATCTCCTGGAACTTGGCGAAGTCAATCGTGCGCGGGTAGGCGGACGCGCCGGACACGATCACGCGCGGTTTGTGCTCCAGCGCCAGGGCGCGGATGGCCGCGTAGTCGAGCGTTTCGGTCTCTTTGTCGACCATGTACGGCACGACCTTGAAGTAGCGTCCGGAGAAGTTGAGGGGGTGTCCGTGCGACAGGTGCCCGCCATGGCTGAGATTCAGGCCGAGTATTGTATCGCCGGGCTTGGCCAGGGTGAGGTACGCGGCGATGTTGGCCGAGGTGCCGGAGTGGGGCTGGACGTTTGCGTGGTCGCAGCCGAAGAGCTGCTTGGCGCGCGCGATGGCCAGGTTTTCGGCAACGTCAACCCACTTGCACCCGCCATAGTAACGCTTGCCCGGATAGCCTTCGGCATACTTGTTGGTCAGGACCGAACCAAGGGCGGCGAGCACGGCCTCGGAGCAGAAGTTCTCCGAGGCGATGAGCTCGAGATTGTTGTGCTCGCGGTTCGTTTCTTTGCTGATTGCTTCAAACACTTCCGGATCGGTCTTCGCTAGCAGGTCGGATTTCATTCAGTGGTCTCCTTGAATTCTACGCGGCCGGCAGTCGAGGACGGCAACAGACGGTGGATACGATTGTATTCCGGTGTCTTCGGCACGCGGGCCGCTAACATCAGGCTAAAAGGTAGCGGCGGGCGTGGAAAAGTCAAGGAGAGAGGAAAGGGGTCAAGGAGCCGAGGGGTTCAGGATTCAATTGGCGCTCCGGTCAGCACTCGAACCGCAGATTCCTTGAATCCTCGAATCCCGTCCGCTAGACTCGGGCGTGTTTTCCGAGCTACTTGAGGTCGTCCGCCTGCTGCGCCGGCGTTGCCCCTGGGACCGCAAACAGACGCTGGCCTCGACCCGGCCGATGCTGCTCAATGAGACCTTCGAGCTCGACGAGGCCTTGCGCCGGCAAGACAAGGACGCCATCACCGAGGAACTCGGCGACTACCTGTTCATGGGCTTGTTCCTTGCCGAGGTCGCGGGCGCAGAGCTTGGCATATCGCTTGAGGATTCCCTCAAGGGCATCGTTGCGAAGCTCAAGCAGCGCCACCCGCACATCTACGGCTCGACCAGGGTGCGTGGCGCGGCGGACGTGCTGGCCAACTGGGAGAAGATCAAGCGCAAGCAGAAACGGAGTGGGGGGCTGCTTTCGGGTGTTCCGGTTGCCATGCCCGCCCTGCGGCAGGCGCAGCTAGTCCAGGAGCGGTGCCGCCGGGTCGGGTTTGACTGGGACCGGCCGGAGCACGTACTCGACAAAGTCGAGGAGGAGATTCACGAGCTGCGGCAGGTGCTCGCTCGAGGCCGCAAGAGCCGGGCGCGCGTACCGGAAGAGCTTGGCGATCTGCTCTTCGCGCTGGTCAATCTGGCGCGGCATCTCGGTGTTGATGCCGAAGGTACGCTCAAGGATGCCAACGCCAAGTTCCGGGGACGCTTCCGGCTCATCGAGGAGCATTTTGCCTCCCGGGGCAGGGAGCTGGGCGAAGTGAGTCTGGATGAGATGGAAGCTGCCTGGCAGCAGGTGAAGCACGCCCGGTCCAGAGCCAGAGGGCCGAAGGACAAGGCAACCTCGAAGTCAGGAAAGGGACGAAGCAGGACGGCCTGAGGCGCAACTTCGTCGCCCGCCTTGGCTGTTTCGCCGCTAGTGGCTCGGAATTCGAACTTTCGGCTTCGGATTTGCCGCGATGGCCCTACTCGTCGTCGAGGTTGATCTTCAGGTCGTCCGACTCGTCCGAGTCCTGGTCCTCCTTCAAGTGTTCCTCGTCGACCTCGGTCTCCTCATCGTACGTGCGAGTCGTATCGACGCTGCCACAGACCGGGCACTCGGCTTCGAGTTCTCCGTCCTCGTCGTCGGAGTATACCTCAAAGGTGTGGCCGCATTCGAGGCACATCAGTTCGCGATTAGCCATTTTCGGTTTCTCCTACCACCTTTTTACCGGCAAGATTCCGCTTGTCAAGCACTGCGTCGCGCGGTGTCGCGCGGAGAGGCGTCCGCACCGACTCCACAAGCCTCTCACTATCTGATGATTGTGCAGGTGCAGCCGTGAGCCGGCTGCTCGCGGCTTCACCCTATGGGAGAGAGCGAGAGAGCAATACGTCTGTTTGACTCCGGCCGTTTGGGCACTATCCTACGAAGTGTGAACTCGCCAGTTCCTGCCGTCGCTACGGGCTTCAGGCCGGCCCTTGCCCGGGTCGCTGTTCTCCTGCTCGTGTACTCGACTGTTGCCGGCTTCGCTGTCTCCGAATTCATCCGCTATCCCGGCCTGGCCAGCGTCAAGCCATGGCTGGGCGGAGAGAGTTTCTTCGGCGACATGGTCTACGGCCGCGCGCCTCAGCCGTACGTGACCCGTGTGCTCGTGCCCTGGCTTGTGCGGACGGCGGTCGCCGTCACGCCGTCAACCGCGAGGTCGCAGACAGAAACTAGCGCTCGGCACTCGCTCACCAGTAACGGCAGGCCACTGTGGCTGCATCAGTATCCGTTCGAGTTTACCCTTGCCAAGAACATCCTGCTGCTGTTTGCCATCGGGTTTGCTTTCGCCTTGTGGTGGCTGGCGCGCCTGACGCTCGACGTGCCCGCGCCCGCGGTTGACGCCATTCCGGTCGTCTCGCTGTTTGCGCTGCCGGGCCTGTACGGCTATGGCAGCATGCTCTACGATCTACCTGCGCTGTCGTTGTTTACACTGGGGCTCGCGTCTATCGCCGCGCGCCGGCAATGGCCCTACGCGCTGCTGTTCGCGGTCTGCGTGTTGAACAAGGAAACCGGGCTCCTGCTGACGCTGGTCTGGGCGGTTTCAGAAGCGCGCAGGCGCAAACCCAGGCAGTTGGCCGTCGGCATCGGATTGCAGGTCTGCTTCTGGCTGGTGACGCGGGGTCTCCTGTTCTGGTACTTCAGAAACAACCCGGGCGAGCCGCTAGCCCTTCACCTACTCCGCAATGCCCAGGTCCTTGCAGTTCCCGGCAACTGGTTCCTGTTCCGGCCGGTCACGGACTGGTTGATTCTGCCGAGGGGCTTCAACGTCCTCTATCTCTTCGGCTTCATCGCCTCCCTGTATGCGCTCCATCGGGCCCCGCAGTTCCTGAGGGACGCGTACTGGGTCGTGCTCCCGGTCTTCGTCCTGACGTGGTTGTTCGGCAACGTTGATGAGATGCGGGTCTACTACGAACTCCTGCCGATAGTCACTCTGGTTCTGTTCAGCGGCCTGTACCGGTTGATGGGCTACCGGCCGCAGCCGGCAGCGTCCGCTGCCACTTGAGCCGGACCGCGGTGCATTTCGCGGCTCTCCACTTGAGGCTAGGCCGTCATCCCAGCAGTCCGCCTTTCCGGTAGATCTCGATCTGGACCGGTGGGAACGGTCGACCCTGCACTTTGACCCCGGTGGCCTGTATTTCAATCTCGCCGCTCGCCAGGTTCACCCGAAGGTGCTCGCCGTCTCTGAGTCCGGATGCCAGCAGGTTTGCGGTCATGACCGGGAACCCGGAGTTTACCGCGTTGCGGAAGTAGTTGGCCCCGAATGAGCCAGCAATCAGCAGGCCGATACGCAGGCTCCTGAGACAGTCAACCGCCTGCTGGCGTGAGGATCCTGTCCCAAAGTTCTTGCCGGCCACTATGATGTCGCCCGGCTGAGCGCTCTTGCTGAAGTGTTCCAGGCCGGGGACGCTGTCGAAGGCGTATTGCCCCGTCTCGCGGAGGTCGGTGACGGCGAGGTGGCGGCTGTGGAATATCATGTCAGTGTCGACGTTGTCCTTCGAGATGAGCCAGATTCGGCCCTCTACCACTAGGGGCACGGCCCGAGGTGTGCGGTGCTCGTGTGAAGCCCTGGCCATGGGCTTCGGCTTGAAGAGCGCGGGCCGCACCGGAATTGCCCCGGGATTGACGATGGCTCCGGCAACCGCAGATGCCGCAGCGGTTTCGGGCGAGACCAGGTAGATATCACCCTTGCCCTGCTTGCCGGCGAAATTCCGGTTGCCGGTAGCAACCGTCACCTCGCCCGGGCCGTTCTGGCCGATCTGGCCTGCCGCGCAGCCGGCACATCCGGCATTGGCGACCAGTGCGCCGGCCTGCTTGAAGGTCTCGATGATTCCGTTGCGCATCGCCTCGTGCCAGATGGCGTCAGTCGCCGGCACTATCTTGAGCACTACGCCGGGAGCGACTTTGCGGCCCTTGAGGACTTCGGCCGCAGCCTTCAGGTCATCCATGCGGCCGTTGGTGCAGGAGCCGATGAAGGCCGAGTCGATCTTGCGGCCGGCAACTGAGGCGACAGTGACGACGTCCTCGGGATGGCCCGGCCGTGACACCAGCGGCTCGAGGTCAGCGATGTCGACGCGCTCGGTTCGCTCGTAGGTTGCATCCGGGTCGGCTTGGACCGGGTCGGCCACGCGTCCGGTCTTTGCTTTGCAGTAGTCCATGATGATCTGGTTCGGAGGGAAGAACATTACAGTAGCACCCATCTCGGTACCGAGCGAAGCAACGGTCATCCTGGCGTCGAGGCCGAGTTTGTCCGCGTACTCACCGTAGACTTCGGCGGAGAGGCCGAGCAGTCCGTTCGCGCCGAAGTGACGTAGCAGGGCGAGTCCGATGTCCTTGGCGGTCGTGCCGGGCTTGGGTTGGCCGACCAGTTCGATCTTCACCGTGGCCGGTACCTCCAGCCATACCTTGCCGTATGCCCAGGTGTGGGCGATGTCCCGGTCTCCCATGCCTTGGCCGAACGCGCCGATCGCCCCAAGGATGTTGGCATGCGAGTCGGTCGAGACAAACGTGTCGCCGGGACCAACCAGACCACTGTCAACCGCCAGGTGGGTGCCGATACCGGCGTCAACATCAGAGACCTTGATGCCGTGGTTCCGGGCGAATACGCGGCAGGCCTGTTGACTCGCAACGTACTTCTGATCGGAAGCTGTCGGGTTGCAGTCGAACGTGAAGACGGTCTTGGCCGGGTCGGCCACGCCCAGACCGTTGTCTTCCAGGCTCCTGACAACGTTGGCCCCACCGAAGTCGCGCGCTACCCGTACATCAATCGCGAGTTCGACGATGTCCCCGGGGCTGACGTTTCTCCCCGAGGAGTGGGCAGCGATTATCTTCTCCACGACGGTGGCCATGGCTAGATGAGGAGCCGCCCCTTGTGCATCAGGACGAGGGGGTCGAGCAGCTCGAGGTCGGTCAGATGGACAGTGACGGCACCTAGCACCTTGCGCGCCATCGCTCTCTCGGGCATGAAAGCGATGGTGTTCACGATGGCGTCGGGCATGGTCGCGATTGCTGTCTCAGCCACATCTCATTCCGAAATCTCACAGGTTTTTCCTTATGCCGGCCTTTCGCCGAGGATTATAACGCTGGGGTTCGCGTGTTCAAGGCTCAAGGCAGGTGATCGCCTGTTTGGGTCCGTTCCGGGTCTGTGGGCTCGTATCTGGCTCGCCCCTGTTGCCTCATATATGGATCTACTCCTACGCGCCCCGTTGCCTCAGAATAGATTTCTACTCCTAGCATCGGTCTTGTCCAGCTTGGCTTGGGTCCGCCACCGCGGTCTGCTCTGCGACTTCCTTGAGCAACTGCCGCTGTAGCCGCTCGCACCGCCGCTTCAGTTCGGCCGGGTTCAGCTCTCGGTATTCCGTCGCCAGTCGCTGCCTCAGCGATGGCTCCAGTTCTTTCCACACCAGCAGCCGCTGGTAAGGCGTCTTGGCAGGCTCATACT
>VGIR01000027.1 GCA_016867815.1 candidate division WOR-3 bacterium
AGGCGTACCTGGCGGCTGCGGTCATGAACCTCAAGTGCCTGGTGGCACACGGCGGCGGACGTCCGGCAGTGACGCAGGCCGCCCAACTGCTGCGGCGGGCAGCCACGGCAGTCTACTCAGCTATCAAGACAGCGCTCTGGCGACCGTCCCGCGTCACATCCGTGCTCGCGGTCTGAAATCACACCCCCAACAGTAGTTTCTCAACAGCCCCACAGTCACCATATTTCGACCTCCGTCAAGGCGGGATTGAATCCGACATCCATCGGAAGTAGGATACGCCTGGCTCCGGTCATGTCAAATCGGCGGGCGTCAGTCGTCATCGGACCCGAGATAGGAGCAAACTTCGACCGGCCCTTGGTGACCTGGTGTCTTGGTGGTGAAACTCCGTCCGGGACAGTCATCGTCGGGAGGAGGGGAGAAGTCGGAGTCGGGTTCGTACCTGGCCTCACCCTCAACCTTGGCCTCAACTTCTTCCAGCGCCTGCTTCATCTTCCTGATGAAGTCGTCAGCGTGAATTCTCCGTGGAACTTGGGAGAGAGCCTGCCAGTGAGCCTACCGGAGAGCTGGGGAGAGTGCCTACCAGAGAGCTGGGGGAGGAATCTACCATAGAGCAGGGGGAGGAGTCTACCGGAGGACTGGGGGAGGAATCTGCCAGGGAGTAGGGGGAGGAATCTACCAGAGAGCAGGGGGAGGAGTCTACCAGAGAGTTGGGGGAGGAGCTTACCGGAGAGCAGGGGAGAGAGTCTACCAGAGAGCAGGGGGAAGAGCTTACTAGAGAGCAGGGGGAGGAGCTTGCCGGAGAGTTGGGGAGAGAGTCTACCAGAGAGCTGGGGGGAGAGCCTACCGGAGAGCTGGGGGAAGCATCCCCCCAGGGGAGGAGTGGATAGCCCTCGTATTGCCCCCGTATGGCTTTTACCGCGATTCTGGACTAGATATCCATCGGGATTGGGGCACTGCTGTATTCCGCCCGGAGTCAGGCCGAGAGCCGCAGCCGTTGTCCGGTTCGGCAGGCGGCAGGAACCCCGTACAGGGCCGGATGCCCTCCCGGATCCAGGGGGGGATGCTGGCCCGGATAGCGTCCCGGATTCCGGGAGGGGTGCCCCTCCTGGTTCCCCGGGGGATTCCGGCACGGGTCCGGGGAGAGGTCCACACCCGGATCCCCACTGGGATACGGGGAGAGTATCCCGCCCGGTACCGGGGTCGGATTCCCGGAGAGATGTCCTCCCGGATGCCGAGTGGTATCCCCGGACAGATGCCCAGCCAGATGGCTGGGGATATTCCCCAGGATATAGACGGAGAGTCTCGGGGAGGGAGTACCCCTCTACGACCCCCGGACGTGGAATGCGTGACTTGCGCGATGTCATTTGGGCTAGAAACACCTGTTTAGGGGCGTCTGAAGGTCATGTCTGGGCTGGTCGAGGGCCATTTGCTGCCGGTTAGAAGACCCACAACCAGTAGTATGGGCTGGGCGTCGGACCACAATTCTGCCGCCCACTCCTCGGCCCACAGGCCGCCTGGGGGGTAGCATCGGCAGACCTAGGAAGTCAAAGATCAGAAGCTAGAAGTCAAAAGCCAACGCGGTGAACATCGAGACGAGCAACGTCGCGAACAACCGCTGGAGCAACGACTGGCTCGACTTCGCGAAGAACGCGCGGTACAGCAGAGGATTCAGGTTGAGGTTGAGGTCAAGGTTGAGGTCGGGATGAAGCGAAGGACACAGCTCAAGATACAAGCGATTACGCAACCGGTGATACTTCTGCCGATACTTCCCGACGTACTTCGCCGGGTGCTTCGCGAGAACCAAGTGCGCGCAGCGCAAGTTTTAGATCAAACGCTCCGACGTGTTCAACATCGCGGCTCCGATCAGGCCGTAGCGCTGCCGCGGAAAGCGGGGACAGTCCCGCGGAGCGCCAACGTCGAACTTGGCGCGGTACAGTCCCCGTTTTCCGCCTTGCTCGGTCTGCAATGCGGGCGGGAATCCGCTGCCGGTTCCCGCCCGCGCGGGTTGACTGGCGGGCGGTATTGGTCTAATATTCCCTACTTACCTAAGGAGGATCCTTGCCTAAGAACGCATCAGCAGTCACTAAGCAGAAGCCCGTGACAGTCTCAGTCATCAAGGCCGATATCGGCGGCTATGTGGGCCATTCGGCATCGCACCCGGAAATCCTGGCTCTGGCTCGGAAGTGGCTCGCCAAGGCCAAGTCCGCGGGAACCATCGCCGATTTCCATGTCTCTGCCTGCGGCGACGACCTCGAGCTGGTGATGACTCACTGGATGGGGAATGATGCCAAGGTCATTCACGGTCTGGCCTGGGACGTCTTCAGCAAGGGTACGGAGCTGGCCAAGAAGCTGAAGCTCTATGGCGCCGGGCAGGATATGCTGGCCGATGCTTTCTCCGGTAACGTGAAGGGCATGGGGCCGGGCGTGGCCGAGATGACCTTCGTGGAGCGGAGGAGCGAGCCGATCGTCGTCTTCTGCGGGGACAAGTGCGCTCCCGGGGCGTGGAACTTCCCGCTCTATAAGATGTTCGCCGACCCGTTCAACACCATCGGCCTGGTTATCGACCCGAGCATGCACGAGGGGTTCAAGTTCGAGGTGCACGACATTCACGGCGGGCGGGATATCTTCCTGTCATGCCCGGAGGAGATGTACGACCTGCTCTGCCTCATCGGCTCGCCCGAGAACTACATCATCAAGAACGTCTACACGAAGAAGGGTGAGATTGCCGCGGCGAGTTCGACCCAGAAGCTGGCCCTGATTGCCGGCAAGTACGTAGGCAAGGACGACCCGGTCTGCATCGTGCGCGGCCAGTCCGGGTTGCCGGCCATCGGCGAGATTCTCGAGCCGTTCTCGTTCCCGCACATCGTGTCGGGCTGGATGCGGGGCTCGCACTACGGTCCGCTGATGCCGGTGTCGGTGGCGCAGGCGACGCCGTCGCGGTTCGACGGGCCGCCGCGGGTGATCGCGCTCGGGTTCCAGGTGAACGACGGAGCGCTGGTCGGGCCGCGGGACATGTTCGACGACCCGTCGTTCGACCTTGCCCGGCAGCAGGCGAACGAGATCGGGGAGATGCTGCGCCGCCACGGGCCGTTCGAGCCGCACCGGCTGGGCCTGAAGGACATGGAGTACACCACCCTGCCGCAGGTGCTCGACAAGCTGGTCGGAAAGTCGAAGAAGTAGCGGGTCCGGGAACAGGCCCGAGTCGAGTTCGGTAGACCGGTCCGAGGCGGAGATGCAACCGTGCGTCAGTTCGCACTGTCTGTATCGTATGACGGGCGCAGCGAACCCGAAAGGAGAGCCTGTGACGCTCGACCTGCCGTTACCCTGCAATCCCCATTCCGTGGAAGGCGCTGAACGTGAGTAGCGTGCGGTCGCAAGGCGACGTCGAGGCGGTCCGGCGGCTGGGCGAAGCCCGGGCCCGGATCGAGCAGGAAGTGGCCAAGGTGATAGTCGGGCAGAAGGAAGTAGTCGAGCAGGTGCTCACCTGTCTGCTGGCGCACGGTCACGCGCTGCTCATCGGCGTGCCCGGTCTGGCCAAGACGATGCTCGTGAACACCCTCGCCCGGGTCCTCGACCTGTCGTTCAACCGGGTGCAGTTTACGCCCGACCTGATGCCTTCGGACATAACCGGCACCGAGATAATCGAGGAGGACGCGACCACCCGGCGCCGGGGTTTCCGGTTCGTCGAGGGTCCGGTGTTCGCCAACGTGGTGCTGGCCGACGAGATAAACCGGACACCACCCAAGACCCAGGCGGCCCTGCTGCAGGCTATGCAGGAGTACAACGTGACGGTGGCCGGCCGGACCTACGCGCTGCCCACACCTTTCTTCGTGCTCGCGACGCAGAATCCGATTGAACTCGAAGGCACGTATCCCCTGCCCGAAGCCCAGCTCGACCGCTTCATGTTCTCGGTCTTCGTGGACTACCCGAGCCCGGATGAGGAGATGGAGATAGTCAAGAGTACGACCTCGGCGTACGTACCGGACCTGGCCCGCGTGCTGACGGCCGCGGAGATTTCCGAACTGCAGGGGCTGGTTCGCCGCGTACCGGTCGCGGACGAGGTCATTGCCTATGCTGTCCGGTTGGCCGGCGCGACCAGGCCGACGGGCGAGACCAGCCCGAAGTTCGTCCGGGACTGGGTGAGTTGGGGCGCGGGGCCGCGCGCCTCGCAGTACCTGATCCTCGGGGCCAAGACCCGCGCAATGCTGGCCGGGCGCTACACGCCGGCCAGCGATGACGTGCGCGCGGTGGCGCGGCCCGTGCTTCGCCATCGCATCGTCACCAACTTCGCGGCGGAAGCCGAGAACGTGAAGCCGGATGCCATTGTCCGCAGGCTGGTGGAGGAGCTGTGAAGAACCCCTTGAACATACCGCTGGCCTCGCTCAAGCAGGGCGAGAACAAGCTGAACTTCGAGCTGCAGCCGCATGACCTCGACCTGCAGCTGCGCGAGGTCGCCGAGAACCCGTCATTCGAGTTCATTGTCGGGCCGGTCGCGGTCGCACTGGCGATAACCCGCAGCGGCCTGCGGCTGATGGTGAGCGGCTCGGTGTCGTATCGCGCGAAGCTCGAGTGCTCGATGTGCGCGTGCGAGTACGAGTGGGACTTCTGTGAGCCGTTGACCGCCGAGTTCCTGAGCTGCGATGAAGAGGTGGAGGAGCCGGGCCGACGGCGTGAGTGCGATGACCAGGGAGGGCTGCACGGCAACTGGCTTGACCTCATGCCCATGGTGCACGATGCAATCCACCTGGCGGTTCCCATTGCGCCCCGGTGCCGGCCCGATTGCCGGGGGCTGTGTCCCGACTGCGGTGCGGACCTGAACCAGGGCCAGTGTGGTTGCGCGCTCGTAGCCGCGTCGAAGACCGTGCCCGGGTTGCCCTGAACCCGACATTGGAGCCACAAGAGCACGATGGACAGGAAGCGAACGGGTTCGGGTTGCCAACCTCCGTTTCACTCCGTCTTCGTCTCTTCGTCACCGTCGATCTCGGTTCTGGCGGGCCGCGTGTGAGTTGACAAGAGGACGTTCGCGGAGATACTGATACACAGTGAACATCGATCTTTCCAAGTACATGCGCGACGACGATGAGAAGAAGCCCCAGTCGACCGTAAGGGAGTTAATTCTCTTCAACCGCTGGGGCAAGGCCACGCTGCGCCTGCGCGACAAAGTGATATACGACTACAAGGGCAGGGCGCGCGGGTTCGTGGTGGGAACGACGGTCTATGATGTCCGCGGCGAGCACCGGGGTTTCTGGCGGAGTCTCCTCATGTCGGACCGGATGCACCGAGTCATCGGCTACGCGTATGGGGCGAGCATCCAGGGCCTGGTCCTGCCGCCGGTCGAGTTCCCTCCTCTCGTCTACCGCGACGACCCGCCGCCGCCGCTGCCGGAAGGGCTGACTGACCTGGAGTGCCCGCCGTTTGTCGCGGTCTGGTCGATGATGCAGTTCGAGAACCTGCTGCCCAATTTCGACGAAGAAGAGGAGAAGCGGGTGGTGGAGGACGAGGAACTTTGAAGCGCCGCGCGCGTGACCTGCGGCGCAGACCGCCGGAAAGAGCCGGGGACTTTTAATCGAAGCAGTACGCGTCTGCCTTGCGGGCAGTCGCCAAGTGGTCGAGCGTCCGCAAAGGAAACGGGTGATCGGTAGCGTGCGAGGAGGCACTATGTTCAGAGTGACTGCACTGTGTCTGGCGCTGGGTTTTCTGGTGGTGGCCGGGATCGGCTGCATGAAGTGCGGCCAGGGCGTGTCGCAGAAGATCGCCGAGAAGGCGATTGAGGGCGCAGTCGAGAAAGCGACCGGCGGCAAGGCGAACATTGACGTCGGCAGCAACGTCGACTTGTCCGGGCTGCCGGAGTTCCTGCGCTATCCGGGCGCAGTCGCCAAGTCCCGCTGGGCGATGAGCAACGAGGGCACCACCGGCACTGCGTATTCGTTCGAGATCCCGGATCCGACCGCGGCCGTGGTCGACTTCTACAAGAAGGCTCTGGCCGGGTGGAAGAACGCTTCGACCATGGAGAATGACGAGGCGACCGTGCTTGTCTACAGCACGGAGGACGAGAAGCAGAGCGCGGCGGTTACGGTCGGCAAGGACAAGGAGTCGGGCAAGACGCTGCTGACCCTGCTCTACACTAAGAAAGACTAGCTCGCGCTGGTGTCAAGGCGGCAGGCCGGGAGCGGCCTGCCGCCTGCTTGTTTGGCGACTTCATCAGCCGCATCTGAAGCTGCGCCGACGCGGAAGACGCGAAGCGAGTTGGTCAGGAATGCACCTGCCCGTTTCACGTCGGTTGCGTCTTCCAGTTGCCTTTGGGTTGCGGGCGCCCGAGGCGGCTTGACTACCGGGACGGCGCGCCTATAATCGGCCTCCATGCCCAGAACACCTGCGAGAGATAGACCAGTGCCTTCTACGCACCGGCGAACCGGAGTGCTGTCGCAGATGGAACTGGCCGCGACGGTGGCCGAGCCGACCAAGGAACGGCTGGAGGCAGGGCCGGTGGTGATGGTGGAGTGCATTGAGAACATCCCCTGCAACCCCTGCGCCTACGCCTGCCCGCGCAAGGCGATTACCATCGAAGGTGAACTGACCGACACTCCCCAGGTGGATTTCTCCAAGTGCAATGGCTGCACTCTCTGTATTGCCAAGTGCCCGGGGCTGGCGATATTCGTCGTGCACAAGAACTTCTCGACGACCGAAGCGGCAGTGACCATTCCATACGAACTGCTGCCCCGGCCCGAGGCGGGCGCGAGGGTCGAGTGTCTTGACCGCGCCGGCCGAACGGTGGGCAAGGGCAGGGTAGTGAAGGTGCTTGACAGCAAGGCTTTGAACCGCTGCGCAGTAGTTACCGTGGCCGTGCCGAAACGCTTCTGGAATACGGTGCGCAGCATCCGGGTCGGGCGAAGGGGGAAGGGATGATGGCAGGGCTTGCGCTCCTACTGGCGCTGGCGGGGACGCCTCAAATGCCGTTGTCACTCGCCGGGACCGATGACGCACTGGCAGTTTTCGGGAACCCGGCCGGGCTCGGGGTGCGGCCGGGAACGGAGTTCTACGCCTTCTACCGCTTCCAGCCGGTGCTCTGGTCCCGGGCCCTATCCAACACGACGTTCCTGGCCAAGGCCGGGCCGCTGGCCGCCTACTGGGAACCGGAGCCGTCGCGGTATGGCATTGCGCTGGGCGTGGGTGACAAGGGCATCTACTCCGGTATCCGGTTCAGGCGTGACTCGCTCAACCACTGGGACCTGTCGGCCCTGGTAAGGGCGGCGCGGCAGGTATCGATCGCCGCATGCTGGGATGACTTGAACCACGATTTCGGCCGGGTCGCACTCGGCGCAGCCGTGCGGCCGTTCGGCAACCGGTTGACGTTGTTCGGAGAGACATACCTGGCGCTGCCGCTCCGGCCGATGGCCGGGCTCGAGGCCGAGCCGGTGGACGGGTTGAAGCTGGGACTGAAGGCGTTCTTCAGCGAGCACGCGGGCGATTCGCGGCTCGTAGCGAGTCTGTCGCTTGGCCTGGGCAAGGCGGGCGTCGGCGCCTTCGGCACCTACGACCCGCGCGCGGCCGGCGCGTACGTTCGGTTCGCGAAGCAGGGGCGTCGAATTGCAGCGCTGGACGGAAAACGATACGTGGAGATTGAACTGAATGAGCGGATTGCTGACCGGAAGCCGGGCTTCAGTCTCAGCTCCGGGAGCGTACGCACGTCCTGGCAACTGCTCGATCTGATTGACCGCGCCGGTAGAGACCAGAGCGTGGGAGCACTCGTGCTCCGGATTGACGGCATCAGCGCGAGCTTCGCTCTGCTCCAGGAGCTGCGCCAGGCGCTGGCCGGGTTCCGGGCACAGGGCAAGAAGGTCATCGTCTACGCGCCCAGCTTCGGGATGGGAAGCTACTACGTTGCCTCGGTGGCGGACCGGGTATGGACCCACCCGCTGGGCGACGTCACCATCCCGGGCATGAGTATCGGAACGATATTCCTCAAGGGTACGCTGGAGAAGCTGGGAATACAGTTCGACGGCACGCGGCACGGGAAGTACAAATCGGCAATCGAGACGTTCACCGAGGACTCCCTTACCTCACCGAACCGGGAGCAGCTCGAAGAGTACCTGGATGCTCCTTACGGTGAGTTCCTGGCCGCGGCTGCCGCCGGCCGCCGTGTCAGCCGCGACAGCATGGAGACTCTGGTCAATACCGGGTTCTTCAATACCGAAGAGGCGAAGCGGGCGGGGCTCGTGGACACGACCTGCTACCACGACCAGCTCGACAGCCTGCTCAGCAGGGAACTGACGGGTCTGCGCAAGGTGAGCGAGAAGCAGTACCGGGAAGGCTTCGCCGCCAGCGAGGATTGGGAACCGAGGCCGGCAGTCGCCATAGTCTACGCGAGCGGTTCGATCGCCGCCGGCGAATCGCGAACCGATTTCCTGACCGGCGAGATGACCATGGGGGCACAGACCATGGTGCGGGCAATCCGTCAGGCCAGGAACGACAAGCGGGTCAAGGCACTGGTCCTGCGGATCGACTCGCCGGGCGGGGACGGATTTGCTTCCGACATGATCTGGCGCGAGCTGGAGCTCTGCCGGCAGAAGAAGCCGGTCATTGCCTCCATGGCCGGGGTAGCCGGCTCGGGCGGATACTACATCGCCTGCAACGCGACCAGGGTCTTTGCCCTGCCGACAACTCTGACCGGTTCCATCGGCGTGTTCAACTTCAAACTCGTCACCGAGGGGTTGTACAACAAACTCGGGGCGAGGCGACAGGCGGTCAAACGCGGCGAGCACGCGGACGCGATGTCGGACGCCCGCGTCATGACCCCGGAAGAGGACTCGATGATGCAGGCGCAGGTGGACTATTTCTACAACCAGTTCGTGCAGAAGGTCGCAGACGGCAGGAAGCTGTCTCTCGAGAAGGTCGATTCAGTCGGCCAGGGACGGATATGGTCCGGGCTGGACGCGAAGCGCATCGGCATCGTCGACACGCTCGGCGGTTTCCTGGACGCGGTCGGATATGCGAAGCAGGTCGCGAAGCTGGAGGAGTGCGACTATGTCGTGCTGCCGGCGCCCAAAACCGGGTTCGGGAGCATGGTTGGTGACTTCGCCCAAAATCAAGTCAGAAAGGTCCTGCGGTGAAGATGAAGCGTGTTCGAGTGGTCAAGCGGTCCAGTGGTCGAGTGACGAGGCGGACAGCCAAGCCTCGTAGTGCACGCACTAGATCACTGGATCACGGGACCACTAGAGCACTCTCTTCCGCTACCGTCTGCCGTTGCGAGGAAGTGAGCGAAGCCGACGTGCGGCGGGTCATCCGCATGGGCTACCACTCGCTCGAAGCCGTGAAGCGGGTCCTGCGTACCGGCATGGGGCACTGCCAGGGACGGGGTTGCCTCAAGCTCGTCGCCCGAATGATACAGGAAGAAACCGGGATCCCCGCATCAGAGCAGAAGATGCCCAGGCCAAGACCGCCGCTTAAGCCTCTGCCGCTGGGTTTGCTGGGAGCCTTTACAGATGAAGCCCGAAGCACGAAGCCCTAAGTCCGAATGAAGCACGAATCACACAATGACGAAACGCTGACCTGTTCCTGCTTCGGGTTTGAGTCATTCGGACTTGATGCGTCATTCGAACTTCTAGCTTCTGGTTTGGAGTCCGCACGTGCGTAGCTCAGCCGACGCGGTCGTGATCGGCGCCGGCGTCATAGGTGCCGCCACCGGTTACTACCTGGCGAAGCAGGGTCTGAAGGTGCTGGTGCTGGAGCGTGAGTTTCCGTGTGCGGGCTCGACCGGTCGGTGCATCGGCGGAATCCGGGCCCAGTTCTCCCATGACCTGACAATCAGGGTGATGATGGAGAGTGTCCGGATGTTCCGGGGACTGGGCGAAGAACTGGGTGAGGATGTGGAGTGGTACGAAGGCGGTTACCTCTTTCTCGCCTTCGACGAAAAGCGGAAGCAGGCGTTTCTCGATGCGATAGCTATCCAGAAGAAGTACGGTCTCGACGTCCGTTTCGTTGCGCCGGACGAGTGCGAGAAGATTGCCTCCGGGCTTGATTCGACCGGGCTGCTCGGCGGCGCATACTGCCCGACCGATGGGCAAGCCAACCCGTTCAAGGTGACGTACGGATACCTTGAAGGCATCAAGCGGCTCGGCGGCGGGCTCGTTGTCGGCTGTGACGTCAAGAAGGTCAACACCCAGGGTGACAAGGTCATCTCGGTCACCGATGCCAAGGGCGACGAGTATGCCTGCAACATGCTCTTGAATGCGGCCGGGTGCTGGGCCGATGAGGTCGGAGCCATGTCCGGCGTCAAGGTCCCGGTTGCCGCCGACCGGCACGAGTCGGTTGTCACGGAAGCGGTCGAGCGCGTGTTCGACCCGATGCTGGTTGACTATCGTTCGGACGGGTGCTACTTCGTGCAGCACTCGGGCACCGGGCATTTCATAGGCTGCTACACACCGGTGCCCCTGGTGCCCGGTCACAACGTCGATGCTACCGATGAGTTCATCACCGAGATGCCGCGCCGCATGGTGCGGTTGGTGCCGAAGCTCGCCGGTGTCAAGGTGCTCCGGCAGTGGGCAGGTTCCTACGAGATGAGTCCGGACGGGAATCCCATTTGCGGCGAAACGCCGGTGCGCGGCCTCTACGTCTCGACCGGGATGAGCGGCCACGGCTTCATGTTTGCTCCGGCACTGGGCAAGCTGATGGCGGAACAGATGGTTTCAGGCCGGGCCTCGATTCCGCTCGACGAGTTCTTCCTCTCCCGCAGCTTCGGCAAGGCCGAAGCGATGAAGTAGTCGGCGGCCGCCAGAGCGTCCGCGGTTCCGTCATCCTGAGTTCGAAGCAGGATCTCTCAGAGTTCCACCACATAGACACGAGGAGTCCGGGCGGCCGCAGACGCGCCCGGGCGGCACGCCTCGCTTCTACTCGGCGTCCTGGAAGAAGCGGTCGATATCGGCGAGATTGGTGGTGAGGCGCAGGCCCTTGGGCAGGGAGTTGAGAAAGACGCGGCCGTAGGGCCGGTCAACGATCCTGCGGTCCAGCACGCAGACAACGCCCCGGTCCTGCGCGGTTCTGATGAGCCGGCCAAAGCCCTGGCGGAAGCGGAGGACCGCGGTCGGCAGTTGGTAGGCGGTGAACGGCTCCAGGCCGTTCTGTTTCATCCGTTCCGCTATGGCAGACAGGCGTGGATCATCAGGGACCTCGAACGGCAGGCGGCAGATGATGAGGCAGGAGAGCGCCTCGCCGGGAACGTCGATGCCCTGCCAGAACGACTGGGTGGCAAAGAGGACCGAGTGTCTGTCTTCCTGGAATGCGGCGAGCAGTTTGGGCAGGGGCAGGTCGCCCTGGCGGAGGAAGTTGTACCCGGCCGGCGGAACCAGGTCACAGACCGCATTCACCGATTCGTAGCTGGTGAAGAGGACGAGCGCGCGACCTTTGCTCTCGTGGATTATCGCGGCGATGGCCCCGGCCGCGGCGCGGGTGAATTCGTCCCCGGCAGTCGGCGCCGGCAGCCTGGGCGGAACGAACACCAGGCTCTGGCTTCCGTAGTCGAACGGCGAGTCGAGGCGGATCTGGCTGAAGTCGTCGAGCCCGAGCCGTTCGGAGAAGAACCCGAAGTTGCCGGCAACCGTGAGCGTGGCCGAGGTGAGGATGACCGGTATGCCGAGGTCGTAGACGTGTGCGCGAAGCATGGGCGTGACGTTGAGCGGCGCGGCGAAGAGGCAGAGGTTGTCGCCGGCCGGTTGCTCGGCCCAGTAGACCGAGTTCTCGGTCGCAAAGTCCGAGAAGGCCGCAAAGGCGCCGGTGGTGGCGCGCAGGCGGTGGACCGCGACCGCGAATTCGGTTGCGGCGAGTTCGTCCTTGATCTCGGGCGCGGCCTTTTCCATGGCATCGGCCAGCCGGGTCAGGGCCGAGGTCGCCTCGGCGGCAGGCAGGGCTTCGCGCAGGCGCGTGCGGCCGGGGCCGGGCAGGCGGGCGACGGTGTCTGTGAAGAACCGGCTGGTCGCTTCGCGGCTTTCGTTGGTCGCGGCTTCGACGTCCTTGCGCAGCCGGGTGCGCGCGCCGAGCATGCGGGCGAGTCCGCCGCGCCCCGGGCCGAGCACGTCGTCGAGCAGTTCGGCAACCGAGCGCTGGGAGAGGTCGGCGCCGAAGTGGCGGACGCAGGCCTCCTCAAGCCGGTGGGCCTCGTCGAAGATGACCGCGTCGGGTTCGGGCAGCAGGTCGCCGGCACCGGTCACGCTGGCGAAGAAGAGCGCGTGATTGACGATGAGGAGCTGGGCGTCGGACCACTCGCGTTTCGCCCTGTAGTAGAAGCAGGCCTTGCGATACGGACAGAGCTCGCGCCGGCAGGCGACTGAGTCGCGGGCCACGCGCCGGGCGACGGCGGCGGGCAGGGGGTGGGGGTAGTCGAGGAGCACGCCGGTCTCGGTCGTGTCGGCCCAGTTGAAGAGCCGGCCGGCAGCACTTGCGTCGGCGCGCGAGTCGAACAGCCCGCGGGCCAGTTGCGTCTCGATCCGGAACCGGCAGAGGTAGTTGCCCTGGCCGTAGGCCACCGCCACCCTGGGTGCGGAGTCGAGCAACCCGGCGGCGAGCGGGACGTCCTTGGTGATGAGTTGGGATTGGAGTATGCGGGTGTAGGTCGAAACGGTGACCCGTTTGCCGCTCTGTTTGGCCCAGAGCGCGGCCGGCACAAGATAGGCCAGGCTCTTGCCTACTCCGGTGCCGGCTTCGATGGCCAGGCGTCCACGGTCGCTCAGCGCAAGCTCGACCTGCCGGGCCATTTCGAGTTGCTGCGGCCGGTGTTCGTAGCCGGGGAGGACGCGGCTCAGCGGGCCGTCGGGCTGGAAGCAGGCTGCGGCAGGAGTCACTCGGGTTGGACAATCACAGACGGGCAGGGACGGACAATGGCCGCGGGCGTGGGGTTGCTTCCTCTTGGTGGCTTTGTGTCTTGGTGGTGGATTCCTACTCCGTCCTGCTCGAGTCACCGATGTCATAGGAGCCGACGAAGGCATCATCGAAGTCGTACACGGCGTGGAAGTCTTCGATACGGTCTTCCTCGGTCTTGGACAGGAGTCCGGCGTCGACGAGGTTGAAGACCAGGTTGCCAAAGTCGTCGGTGGTCCTGACACCCCAGGACCTGAGGACTGCGTGAGCCATCTGGCCGTAGCGCTTGAGCGCGAGGTCCTTGATACCTTCGAGCAGCTCACGGCCGGTGACGTGGCGGCGCTGCTCCAGCCGCTGCCAGGTGTAGCCGAGCGCATCGTGGACGAACACGTACGCCTCGGACTTGTACCGGGGGTCTTTGGCAAGTATCTGGGGGAGCGGATTCTCCACCTGCCGATTGTAGCGCGTGCGGGCGCAGGCTCAAGCTCAGGCGCTAGCACAAGCGCAAGCAGTTCAGGTACTTCTGCATTCCGGCCTCTGCCCACGTTTGGGCCTCGTGAGGCGGCGCTTCCTTGACTTTCCCCTCACACGGTCTATGATAGCCGTCTGTGAATAGACCCAATTCGGACGCAGTCAGGCGTCGTTCATGTCGGCTCGGGCCGCATGGGGTAAGGGTCGATTTCCGGGGCGGCAAGGTCACCGGCATCACCTTTGGCGCGAAGGGTGTCGGCGATGATCGGAAGCTGGCAAGAGACCTCGGAGAAGTGCTCGATGGTGGCAGGATTCCCGAGTATCTGCATGTCGATACAACCGGGCTGTCCGAGTTCACATGCGAGGTACTGGGCCGCTGTGCAGGTATTCGTCCCGGACAAGTGATGACCTACTCAGAACTCGCGCGGGCCGCGGGCCGTCCCAAGGCCGCGCGTGCCGTTGGTCAGGTGATGGCCAACAACCCGTACGCTCTCTTGATTCCGTGTCACCGCGTGGTGGGTTCGGACTACGCGTTGCACGGTTTCGGCGGGGGCCTGGCGATGAAAGAGTGGTTGCTTGCGCAAGAGGGCTGGCAGTTTGAGGGGAAAGGGCGCTCACGCAGACTGAAGTCAGAAGTCAGAAGCCAAGAGCCGAAAGCCAACGCTCCAAGGCGGCGGCTGGAAGCCGGGAGCGAGAGGCGAGGGGCGAGAGGCGTGGCCGGCGGCCGTGGCTGAGACCATTGAGCGGCTGGTGGTCGGACCGCTTGCCACCAACTGCTACATTCTGAAGTCTGGCGCCGAACTGGCCGTGGTTGACCCGGGCGGGGACGCTGAGATTGTCCTTGCCAGGGCGAAAGAACTCGGCGGGAACGTGAAGTACGTCATCGATACCCATGGGCACATCGACCACATCGCAGCCAACCGTGAGGTCATTGAGGCGACCGGTGCCCAGTTGTTGATTGGCGAGCTGGACGCGAAGCTGCTCGCCCATCCGGATGGGAATCTGTCGAGCCTGATGGGTATGAGATTGACCTCGCCGGCCCCGAACCGGCTGCTCAAAGAGGGCGACAAGGTCGTCGTGGGCGAGGCGGAGATGAAGGTATTGCACACACCCGGCCACACACCGGGTGGAATCTGCCTGCTGGCCTCGGGCTACGCCTTCACCGGTGACACGCTGTTCGTTGATTCCATCGGCAGGGTGGATTTCCCCGGAGGGTCGGAAGGGCAGATGCTGGCGTCGCTCAGCCGCCTCCAGGCAGTCCTGAGCAAGGAGACCGAGTTGTACCCCGGGCATGGTGAGTCGGGAGCGTTCGGCAGGGCGCTGCTCGTCAATCCGTTCCTCGGCAGCATCGGGGTGAGCGTCTGATTGTGAGTGACAAGCGATGATCTTCAAGATTGGACAGGAGGAAGAATGCCCAAGGTGAGAGTCGGCATTATCGGCATCGGCAACTGCTGCAGCAGCCTGGTTCAGGGCGTGCACTACTACCGGAAAGCCAAGGCCGGCGATTCGATTCCCGGAATCATGCACGCGAATCTGGGAGGCTACGACATCGGCGACGTTGAGTTCACTGTGGCCATCGACATCGACAAGAACAAGGTCGGGAAAGACCTGTCGCAGGCGATCGCGACCAAGCCGAACAACACGCTGAAGTTCACGGACGTGCCCAAGACCGGTGTCAAGGTACTGCGGGGCATGACCCACGACGGGCTCGGCTTCTACCTGTCGCAAGTCATCGAGAAAGCGCCCGGCCCGACCGCCGACATCGTGCGCGCGCTCAAAGAGACGAAGACCGACGTGGTCGTGAACTTCCTGCCGGTAGGCAGCGAAGAGGCGACCAAGTGGTACGTCGAACAAGTACTCAAGGCCGGGTGCGCGTTCGTGAACGGCATCCCGGTGTTCATCGCCTCGCAGAAGTACTGGCACCGACGGTTCAAGACTGCGGGTCTGCCGGTGCTTGGGGATGACATCAAGTCCCAGGTCGGCGCGACCATCATGCACCGGATGCTCGTGTCGCTGTTCAATGACCGTGGGGTCAAGTTGCTCAAGACGATGCAGCTCAACGTTGGCGGCAATACCGACTTCATGAACATGCTCGAGCGCTCGCGGCTGAAGTCGAAGAAGATCTCCAAGACCGGCGCGGTCACGTCGCTCCTCAAGTACGACATCGGCGAGGACAACATCCACGTCGGGCCTTCGGACTACGTGCCGTGGTTGCTGGACCGGAAGTGGTGCTATCTGCGGATGGAAGGCCAGACCTTTGGGGATGTGCCCCTGAACGTTGAGCTGAAGATGGAAGTCTGGGACTCGCCCAATTCCGCCGGCGTGATGATTGACGCGGTTCGCTGCGCCAAGCTGGCACTGGATTGCGGCCTATCCGGCAGCATCATCGAACCGTCGTCGTACTTCTTCAAGACGCCGCCGGTTCAGTTTCCGGATGACGTGTGCCGGGACAAGACCCAGACCTACATCAAGAAGTACGGCCAGAAGACGAAGAAGGCATAGGATTCCGAGGTCCGAGGATTCCAAGGTCTGAGCATATGATCTTGGAGTCCTCGGTTCCTTGACGGCG
Organism: candidate division WOR-3 bacterium; assembly: GCA_016867815.1. Lineage (NCBI taxonomy): Bacteria > Pseudomonadati > Caldifarciminota > Caldifarciminota bacterium. Next base: position 15,890 of record VGIR01000027.1, read on the forward strand.
ACAGACTGGTGCGTGGCGTTCTCGTAACTTTCGAAGGCGTCGAAGGTTCCGGCAAGTCGACTCAAGTCGAGCGGCTGACGAAGCGGCTGGCAGCGTCAGGGGTTGCGTGTTCGGCATTCCGTGAGCCGGGTGGAACCGAGATCGGCGAGGCGATCCGTCGCGTGCTGCTCAATCCCCGTCATTGTGAGATGCACGCCCTGACCGAGTTGTTCCTCTACCTTGCAGCCAGGAACCAGCTTGTCCGAGAGAAGGTTATGTCCGCGCTGTCCGCGGGCAAGGTCGTGGTTCTTGATCGCTTCGGAGATTCGTCGGCAGCCTACCAGGGCGCCGGGCGTGGTCTGGACCAGAAGCTGGTCGCGCGGCTGAACAAGCTGGCAACCGCAGACCTGAAGCCGAACCTGACCTTGTTGGTGGATGTACCAGTCAGAGTAGGGCAGGGGCGAAAGGCCTCCGGTGTCCTTGACAGACTGGAGCGCGAACGGGTAGAATTTCACGAGCGGGTGCGCGACGGCTACCTGCGGGTGGCAAGGCGCGCGCCCGGTCGATTCAGGGTCGTTGATGGCACGTTGCCTGCCGATGAGCTTGAACGGCTGGTCTACCGTCACGTTGAAGAACTGCTGAAGCGAAAGGTTGTCCTGAAGCAATGAAGCGAAGAGTAGCGCTGGTCACGACTCTGGTGGTGCTCTCCCTGTGCCTGGGCGGTTTGTTCGGGAGGCTTTGGGCCCAGAAGACCGGGGGTCTGCTCCAGAGTCTGCAGACCTTCTCCCGGGTGGTTGACATAGTCATGTCCACGTACGTTGAGAGGATCGATCCGGACAAGATGATCCGATCCGGCATCCGGGGGATGCTGGGTTCACTTGACCCCCACACGGAGTTCCTGGACGAGCGCGATTTCAAGGAACTGAGGGTCATGACCGAAGGTCAGTTCGGGGGCATCGGCATTCACATCGGCATGATGGACCAGCAGCTTACGGTCATTTCTCCCATCGAGGGCACACCGGCGGAACGGGCAGGTATCAGGGGCGGAGACCGGATTGCCGAGATCGACGGCAAGTCGACCGTGGACTTCACGACCGATGACGCGATAAAGGTTCTGCGGGGTGAGCCGGGGAGCAAGGTGAAGCTGGGGATTTCCCGCCCCGGCGTGCGCGAGCTGATTCCATTCGAGCTCATCCGGGCGATCATCAACATCAAGGCCGTGCCCTATGCGGCCCTGCTTGACGACGGTATCGGTTTCGTTCGACTCGCCGACTTCTCCAAAACCGCAACCCAGGAATTGCGTCGCGCCATTGACTCGCTATTCGCCGCGGGAGCTACCAAGTTGATCTTCGACCTTCGCTCCAACGGGGGCGGCCTCCTGGGAGAGGGGCGAGACGTGACGGATCTCTTCCTGCCGCCCGGCAAGGTCATAGTTCGAACCAAAGGCAGGATTCCTGACAGCAAGCGCGACTACGTGTCCGAAACGCAGGATGTGCACGGAGGTGAATTCCCGCTGGTGGTGCTGGTGGACCGGGCCAGCGCATCTGCCTCCGAGATTGTCGCCGGCGCCCTGCAGGACTGGGAGCGAGGCCTGATTGTTGGCGACACAACGTACGGCAAAGGGTCAGTCCAGACGATCCACCCGCTCGGTCCGGAGATCGCAGTCAAAGTGACAACCGCGTTCTGGTACACACCGAGCGGGCGCTGCATCAACCGTCTCCATGACAAGGAGAGTGCGATCATCCAGGATACGGTACAGGATACCACCAAGGCATACTATACGCTGGGCTGCCTGCACCGACGGGTGTATGGCAGGGGTGGCATTGCACCCGACGTCTACGCGGCATACCCCAGGCTCAGTCCTCTGGCAGTCCGAATGACCCGGGATGCCTACTTCGATTTCGCGGTTGACTATGCCAACTCGCACGCCGGCTTGACCGCGGACTTCCGTGCGGATAGGGCCGTGCTTGAGCAGTTCCGCGAATACCTCAGGACGACCAAGAAGGTCGAATTCACTCCGGTTGAGTTCGACTCTTCGAGCGCCATCTTCGTCCGCGAGATCGAACGCGAAGTGGCGGCGAAGCTGCTGGGCATGAGAGGTGACTACCAGGCGCGGCTGCGGTCTGACGAGCACGTGAAGAAGGCGGTCGAGTTGTTGAGGCCTGTCCAGTCTCTGGCCGAACTGCTGAAGGGACTCAATTAGCGCGGCGTGCAAACCGCGCGGCAGCCCTACTGAATGCCCGAGCTTCCCGAAGTCGAGACGATTCGACGCCTGCTAGGTCCGCAGTTGACGGGGAAACGCATAGCGGCAGTCAGGTTCGGCGCCAAGCGGGTTACGATGCACCCCGGGCCGGCCGGGGTGAGACGCCAACTACTCGGGGCGGCGATCTCGAAAATGGGCCGCCGGGGTAAGTACCTGGTATTCCGTTTGAGCAACGGACGGGACCTCGTCCTGCACCTGGGAATGAGCGGCCAGGTACGCAGATTCGGCAACGTCCCGATGCAGCCGCATGAGCACATGAGGCTGGAGTTTTCAGACGGAGAGACAATCTCCTTCGTCGACGCGCGCAGATTCGGCAGGGTGTGCGTCACGGATGTCGGCGCAGTGCCGAGGGCCATCAGGGGCATGGCGCGCATGGGGCTTGAGCCGGTCGAGAAAGGCTACAGCGCCGCGTACCTGGGTGAGCGTCTGAGCGGTCGCAGGGCCCGAGTGAAGACCCTGCTCCTTGACCAGAGAGTGGCCTGTGGTGTCGGGAACATCTACTCGGACGAGGCCCTGCACCGGGCGCGAATCAGGCCCGACCGCCGGGCAGGCAGCCTGAAATCACCTGAAGTGTCCCGGCTTGCGGCAGCCCTGGGAGACGTGCTTACGGACGGGATCAGATGGTGCGGTACGACCATGAGAGATGGTGGGTACAGACTCGTAGACGGCGGAGCAGGTTCGTTTCAGGATCGTCTGCGGGTGTACGGTCGCGAGGGTGAAAGGTGCCGACGTCGGGGATGCAAGGGCGTGGTCCGGCGGCAGAGACTGGGCGGGAGGAGTGCGCACTTCTGCCCGGTTTGTCAGAGGTAGCCATGGGTCATCCGCCGGTCAGATCCGGGTCGCGCAACTCGGTCTTCGAAGTTCCGTTGCGGGGGAACTAGGTGACCAGCGCACCCCTGGGAATCATCTGCCACGGTGGGGCGGGCATCATCGACGATAAGGCGGGATATGCCGCAGGGCTGATCGAGGCGATCGACGAGGGCTACCGCCTATTGAGGCAGAGTGCGAATGCTCTGGAGGCCGTTGTGGCCGCGGTGAGGATAATGGAGGACAACCCCCTGTTCAACGCCGGGACCGGCTCCGACCTGACTATTGAGGGTCTAATTGAGATGGACGCTTCGCTGATGAGTCAGGATGGCAGGTTTGGGGGTGTCGCCGGTATCTGGGGCGTCAAGAACCCGATCCTGGTGGCTGAGAAAGTGATGACCGATACGGATCACCTGCTGCTATCCGGGTTCGGTGCGACCGAGTTTGCCCGCAAGCTGGGATTTGATGAACACAACGTCATAACGGAACGCGCGCTGGCTCGTCTGCAGCGAGTCACCGACCACGGGTCCAGATACTTCCAGAAACAGAACCAGCAACGGTTTCCTTCCGGGATGCCGCAGGAGTCGGGAGATGGAGCGGAGAACGCGCCCGTGGGCTACGCGGGTACGGTCGGGGCCGTTGCCAGGGACAAGCATGGAAGCCTTGCGGCCGCAACTTCTTCAGGCGGGATTGTCGGCCGGATGCGGGGCAGAATCGGGGACGCCGCGATTATCGGGGCAGGCACATACGTCGGGCTGAACGGGGCGGTCTCATGCACCGGTCACGGCGAGGAGATTATGCGCCGGTTGCTCGCCCGGGACATCGCCGAAAGGATGAAAACCATGCCTGCGTCCACGGCCATGATGCTCGTCATTTCTGAAGCGAAGAGGAAGAAGCTCGCCTTTGGGGCGATCGGCATGGATGCCAAGGGTGGCTTCAGCTACGGTCACACCACGCCGGACATGGCCTATGGGTACAAAGTCAGTGAAAGGGTGTTTCTCTTCACAGAAGAGAAACAGAAACCGCGCTGAGTCGACTGAGGGCGACGCCGTCAGTGGTCGGCGCAGGCCACAACCGAATGGGTAGCGGCGGAATCGTGGCAAGGGTGCCTCGCGGGCGTATGGAGCACCATGCTGCCGGCCTCGGACTGGTAGTGGTCATGCTTCTCACGGCCGTACCGGCCATGGCGCAGTACTCCTACTTTGGCGAGAACAAGGTGCAGACCCGTGACTACCAGTTCCGGACCTACGAAACCGAGCATTTCAGAGTGCTGTTCTACTCAGGTGGAGAGGGCCTGGCTGAGTTCGCCGGAAAGTCGGCAGAGGAGTACTACGCCCAGACAGCGAAGGACCTGGGTGTCGAGATTGAGGGCAAGATACCTCTGATCGTGTATCTGTCCCCCGGGCAGTTCAGCGAAACCAACGTGATACTGGATGTGATCGGCGAGGGCGTCGGGGGGTTCTCCGAGCTGATCAGGAATCGGATCGTGATTCCATTCAACGGGTCGTACAACGATCTCCACCATGTCATCGGCCACGAACTCACCCACATCTTCGAGTTCCAGATGTACTACCGGTCGCGGCTAGCGTCTCTGCTGGGAGCTATCGACGAGTTCAGCATTCCCCTCTGGGTGATAGAGGGCTTCGCTGAGTTCCAGTCCGGCTGGGTGAACGTCAGCTCGGATGCCTTCATGCGCGACCTCGTCGTGAACAACCGGCTGGTGCCGCTTCCGGACCTTCACGATGGGATGGGCTACCTCGTTTACCGGGAAGGCGAGTCGTTCTTCCGCTATGTCGAGGAGAAGTACGGCCGGAGGAAGGTGTACGAGTTCATGCTCGCGCTCCGGAACAAGCGGAGCCTGGATGGGGCTTTCGCATCAGTCTTCGGGGTGACGGTGAAGCGGTTCAGCACGGACTGGGAGAGCTACCTGCGCGTGAAGTACTGGCCCCAGGTGGTGAAGTTGGACAACTTCAACCGTCTGGCAAGGCGCCTGACCAACCATGTGGATGACGGCTCGGTCTACAACACGGCACCGGCTATCTCGCCGAGCGGGACGAAGATCGTGATGATTTCGGACCGGTCGGAGTATGTCGACGTATACGTGATTTCGGCTTTCGACGGCCGGGTACTGAAGCGCCTGGTCAAGGGTGGGAGGTCAGGCGGGTTCGAGTCCATGCACCTCATCCGACCCGGGGTAGCCTGGTCTCCAGATGAGGAGATGATCGCAGTGGCTACGACCAGCGGGGGACGGGACAATCTCGCACTCATCGACTATGCGACCGGCAAGGTCAGACGTCGCATCTACGGCGATCTCGATGCCATGTTCAGTCCCCGGTTCTCGCCCGATGGCAGCAAGATCGTTTTCGTGGGAGTCAAGAACGGGTTCAGTGACGTTTATGCCACACCAGTCAGCGGCGGTGAGCCCACACGGGTGACGTACGACATATACGAGGAGCGCGATCCGGTCTTCTCTCCAGGCGGCGACTCGATAGCCTTCGTGTCCGATCGGCCGGACGAGGGCGAGATTTGGGTACCTGGCCGCTATGCGGTTTGGACCAGGAGCAAGGCCGGCGAAATGGAGAGGCTCACCGACCGCGGAGGCCAGCTCTCACACCCCGAGTTTTCTCACTCCGGTCAGTATCTGCTCTATGCTGCCTCTGATTCGGCCAGCAACGTCTACGCGTACTCGCTGGCGACGAAGCGCATCGTGCGACGGACGAACCTGCTGGGCGACGTCTCGTACCTCACGCTTTCACGCGACGACCGCAAGCTGTCCTTTGCCTACTACTCCAATGTCGGTTGGGATGTCGCAGTCATGCTCGATCCGTTTGAAAACCTGCCGGTGGACTCGGGCAAGCCGTACCAGCCTCCGCTGGACACGTACGCGTTCGAGAAGACCGGCCTCGATTTCAGCCGGGTTAAACCCGTGGGTTTCAACCTCTCCCTCGACTATGCGGCCGGCGCAGCTTCTTATGGAGGTACCTCCGGTGGCTTCGAAGGGGTGGTGGACATAGCGTTCAGCGATATGCTGGGAGACCACCGGTTCGAATTGTACACGGATTTGTATGGCGACATCCTGAACTCCAACCTGCTCTTCCAGTACTGGCACCTGCCTAGGCGAATTGACTACGGTTTCACCTTCTTCCAGCTCCAAGACGTCCGCCGCTACAACCCCTACCACATCTACGAAATCGACATCAACCGGGGACTGCAGGCGATAGGAGCTTATCCGCTCGATCGCTATTTCCGAGTCGAAACCGGACCGACCGCCTACTACAGTGACGTGGAACGCGACACCTGGGTGGACTATCCCACGGTGCCGCAGTCGGGTTGGTACGTTGACAGCCTTTGGCGCGAGCTGGTCCTGTCCGGCGAAGCTGCCGTGGTCTTCGACAACACCTACTGGGACTATAACGGACCTGCCCGCGGCACCAGGGCGCGGCTTGGTGCGGATGCGTCTCTGTTTTCGACCCGGCAGTTCAGTAACGTCTTTCTGGACGTCCGCAACTACCAGAGACTCGGGCGCAGGTTTGTGTTCGCCAGCCGGCTGTTCGGCGTGTCCAGCTACGGCGTGGACGCCGACCGCTACTATGTCGGTGGGATTCGGTTCCTCGAGTATGCGCCCGGGCAGCTCGTGGTTAGAGGATACGAGCCGGCTGAGTTCTACGCGGACAACGGGCCGTCAGCGGCCACGTTCAATCTCGAACTGAGATTCCCGTTTGTCGACCGGGTCAAGCTGGCATTCCCGCTGCCGATCGAGTTCGGCGGCATCAGGGGAGTGGCGTTCCTTGATGGCGGTGTGGTCGTACCAGCGCCCGGGGATACGACCCGGCACTTCAAGCTGTGGGATGGCGGCACGGATCGGTTCGGCGACCTGAAACTGGGAGTCGGATTCGGCGCCAGGGTGACACTATCCTATTTCCTGCTGAAATTCGACTTCGCCAGACCGCTCTCGAAAACCGATGACAGCGGTTGGAAATTCATCCTCGGACTGGGTACCGATTTCTAGGTCGGTGCGGAGTTCGATCACTGCCCTGGCTGCCGTCCTGACACTGTCATGTGCCGGCGTCCTGCGCAATGCTCGGCCTGTGGCGCCGGAGCAGGCAGGCGTGGGTGCGTGGGCAAAGCTTGCGCAGCTCAGATCGTTCCGGTTCTCGCTTAGCTTCCACACGGACGCGCCGCTGCCGATCGAGGTCAGGTTCACCGGCGTGCGCGAGCAGGCGGATCGGGAGGTCTGGTCCGGGTACATGCGCCGTCGAACTGAGCTGTCAAAGGTGGAGTTGAGGGCCGAAGGCCCGTACCAGTTCGAGAGGGAGCGGTCCGGCTGGCGTCGGACCAAGCGCGGGACTGAAACCAGGGTGCTGGAGCAGGGCGAGGGGACTTTCCGCGGCAGGCCACTCGAGTTCGTGGGTACAGAGCGCGGCCGCTACAGGTTCGTGTTCAGGCCGGACCTCCCGATCCTCGACCCTACTCAATCCAAGAAGCTGGTCGGGGTCATGGAGGTGGATCCCAATTCCGGGCTGCCGGTTCGCCTCTATTGCAGCGATTCAGCCGGGACGGCGGAATGGGAACTGCGGCTGGGGCGGTTCAATCGTGCCGGGTCGGTCGACGTCCCCTACGAACCGGCGATGACGCTCGATGCTACTCCAACCAAGAGACTGAACCGGAGTGCGTTCGGGCTGGCGACGGCAGTAGTCAATCAGAGGTTGACGCGGTTGGGCTGGGACGGGCGGCTGCGCCGGACCGCGCGTGGACTGACACTGCTGCTCGGGCAGACCAAGTCGCGGCGCCAGGTCGATCTGCTCTTCAGCCGGGGCCGCGTCGAGGTATGGCAAGGTCGTTGGGTGAGTGCCGGCGAAAGCACCGGCGCGGGGGTCGAGGTCGGCGGGGATGCTTCTCGCCGGGTTCTGCTGGAACTTCTGTTGGCGGAGAACGAGCGAATCGCGGCCGAGGTTCGCGCGGCCACTCCGCTCTCAGCCGCCCTCGCTACCTCAGTCGAGATCTCCGCTGACGGAGGACTGGCCGTTCTTGTGGTGGACGGCGCCGCCATGTCGTCAGCCAGCCCAGGGCCGGGCGGCGAACTGCTGTTTCAGGATATGGGCAACGAAGATGACGTGAGAGTCATCGCGGCTCTGGCCAACGGTGGCGTCACCCCGTCTGAATTCCGGGTTACGGTCCGGCCATGACGGGCAAGGGCTGCCAGGCTGCTTGACTTGAACCTCTACCATTCTAGACTCGTCTTCACGAAGACAAGACTGCTGCTTCTCCTCTTCTGCACACTCCCGGCCGCGCTGCCGGCCTCCCTGAACGTCCAGGTCTCGGACGAGAACGGAGTGTCGTTTCGATACGTGCCGGGACAAGTCAGGCTGACTGACTCCCCAGGCGGTCGCCAAGTCGTCGACTTCGATGACGCCGACCATCTCGCACAGCCCGGCGAGCCCGACTTACCGGGAAAGACGGTGCGCGTCGGGATTCCGCAGACCGGTGGTGTGCGGCTCAACTTCAGAACCGGACCGGAGCGCAGTCTGCAGTCGGTGCGACTGGCAACCGTGCCGCACATGTCCTGGAACGGCGACTCGTCGTGGTACGACGAGCTGCCGGACGAAGCCGTGGCTCTCTCGCGGCAGCCGGCCGAAGTCGGGCAAACAGAGGTCCTGCGCAGGAACAGGTTCGTGACGGTTCTGCTCAGCCCTTGCCGGTGCGACCCGGGGACGAACGGCTTGAGCTACTATGAGTGGATCGACGTGTCGATTGCCTTCGAGCACAGGCCATGGCGGAACAACGAGCCCGATCCGCTCGACGGTGCCGTGGCCGAGATGATGCTGAACGGCACCGAGGCGCTGGACTGGAAACTAGACTGGACCGGGCCCGCGTCATCTCAATCGGTCTCCGCGGCTGCCGTCGGTCAGTTCCAGCGATCGTCGCACTGGCTCAAGATCAGTGTCGATTCCACCGGGATCTACGGTGTCTCCGGGCACGATCTGGCCGCGGCCGGCCTGAGCCTTTCCGGGCTGGATCCGGCGACGCTTGCCATGTTCACCATCGGTGAGCACGAGCCAAACAAGTCATATCCCGATAGCATGCAGCGGGTGCCGATACTCGTTCAGGGCGATCATGACGGCCGGCTCGACCCTGACGACCGCGTAGTGTTCTACGGCCTTGGGCCCAGCCACTGGGTCGGGAGGTGTTCGGCCTACGTCAAGAATCACTTCTCGCGACATAACGTCTACTGGCTGACCTGGGGAGGAACGCCAGGGGGGAGGATTCCTCTGGAACCGGGACCGGACACGGCCGGCACGCCGGTCGTATACATCGGGTCGGAAAGGCTGCACCAGGAGAAGGACCTGGACTGTCCGGCTCGCTCCGGACTGCTCTGGATCTGGTCGCAGATCTTCAAGGCGGCGGACCGCGACGTGGCGAAACTCGACCTGCCCCTGGATATCACCTCACCGGTACAGGTGCGGCGAATCGCCGGCAGCCTGCTGGCCGATGCGGGCGGGAATCGCGTTTCGGTGCTGTTCAACCACCGTCAGGTCGTTTCGTATGACGTTGCACAGTCCCTGCCAGCCAACCCGTTCAACTTCGCCGTCGATACGACGCTGCCGGCAAACTCCGGCCGCAACGTGCTGTCTCTTGAGCTGACCGGGCAAGGTCAGAAGCGGATCTATCTTGACTACCTGGAGGTGGACTACTTGCGGCGGCTCTCTCTGCGTGAGGGTCAGCTGCACTTCCTGTATGACGATACCGGCAGTTTCCGGTTCTGCCTCAGGGATGTGCGTGAGCGGCCCCTGATGTTGGAGGTGACTGACCCTTACGCTCCGAGGATGTGCGACAGCGCCGACTGGTCCGGGGACAGCGCACGGTTCTGCGTACGTCTTGCCCGGCCGGCCGAGTTCGCGGCGGCGGGAGCGGGCGGATTGCTCAAGCCTGCGCGCATGGAACTGCGCCGGCCAGGCCGCCTGAGCGATATCGAGCGGCAGGCTGACTACTGGGTGGTGACGCCCAAGGAGTTCTTGAGTCCGGCCCAGCAACTGGCGCGCTATCGAACCGGGCGGGTCGCCGGTATCACTCACGCCGTCGCCCAGGTGGCGACGCTCGACGACATCTACGATGACTACGCGTTCGGCATGGAGGAACCGGGGGCACTGAAACGCTTCTTCACCGACAAACACCCGGCCTACGGGCTCCTGGCCGGCGACGCAACCTGCGACTACAAAGCGGCGCTGGGCGAACGCCCTCCCGGAGTCCCCGCCTATGAGTACGGGCTGGGGCTGAACCCCGATGCCTACGACCGGAGCGCGCTGGCATTCGACGCCTGGTACGCTGATTTTGACGGTGAGGGCAACAGCCCGGACATGGTGCTGGGCAGAGTCACGTGCCGCAGCGCGGCCGAACTCCGTCGATTCGTGGACAAGGTTATCGAGTACGAGGCGCAGCCGGCCGGGTTGTGGAACAAGCGGTACCTGCTGCTCGCTGACGACGAATTCCTCGGGGAAGCCAATCCGAATGACCCCAAGAGGTGGGATCCCATCTCTTTCGGCCACATCATGTACTGCGAGGCGATGGGTCTGATTCCCGAAAGCCAGCTGGACCTGGTCAAAGTCTACCTTACGGAATGGCCCTACGCAGGCATCAAGAACAAGCCGGGCGCGCACGCCGAGCTGGTACGGCAGATGAACCTCGGCGGGGTCGTTCTGGTTTTCTTCGGACACGGTGCCGGGTTCGATTTGACCCACGAGAGCGTGCTCAACATATCACATGTTGCGCAGGTCCAGAACGGTCACCATAGTCCGTTCTGCTACTTCGGCAGTTGTTCGGTTGGACGCTTTGAGGATACCCAGTCCGAGTGTATCGCCGAAGAGCTGGTGCGGCAGCCGAGTGGTGCGATCGCTTCGGTCGGTGCGACCAAGGCTACAGTAGCCGGGTCAAACCTCGTCTTCGCCCGGAGTCTGCTAACCCCGTTGTTCACCCAGCCCGATTCGACCATCGGCCACAGCTTCTTCCAGGCGTGGCCATATGACAGGATATACCACCTGTTCGGTGATCCCGCAACCGTGCTGCGCCTGCCTCACGCTTCGAACCAGGAGTTGGCGGTCGTGCCTGATACACTCAGCCCCGGGACGCGATTTCGCGTCGACGGCCGGGCTGACTCCACCGAAGCCGAGTTCGCCTGGTTGCTGCGCGGTCCCAGGAGGATCCGCACCTACCGCTCATTCCGGGGAACAACAAGCTACGAGTTGCCGGGTTCGGACCTGGCGCGCGGAACCGGCGACGTGGCCCAAGGGGAGTTCGCGTTTCAGGGCATATTCCCACTTGGCGTGCCTCTGGATACGGTCTTCGTGCCGAATGGCAACTATGCGCCGGTCGAGCGATCCTGCCGGGCGAGCATCTCGGCCTGGGGCGGTTCAGGGGACATGTCGTTCCTGAATGACACGATATGGTACTCAGGCGATCCGGCCACCCGGGATGATACGACACCACCTGTGGTTGGCTTCTACCGGCACGGCCACCCGCTGGAGAGCGGGACGCCGGTGCCGGTTGACTTTGAGCTGGAAGGCGTGGCTAGCGACAGCTCGGGCATAATGATCGCACCGGTCGCGGGAGACGCGCCGGTCTTCTACGTCAATGACCCGGCCTACGCGACCGATCTGACCGACCTGCTGGTCTTCGACGACCGGTCGTCGTCAACAGCCCGTTTTCGCCTCGCCCTGAAGCTGACCGGCCCGGTGGATTCGCTCTTCGTCGCGGTTTCCGACAATCTGCTCAATCGGGCCGTGGTCGGCATCGCGGTCAAGCCGCTCTTGTCGGACGTGCTCAGGGTTGAGTCGGTGCTCCCGTACCCGAACCCCGTGCGAACCGGCTGCAAGTTCACCTTCGTGCTCAGCAGGCAGGCAGACGTGCGCCTGCGGGTCTACTCGCTGGCAGGCCGCCTGGTGCGTGACCTTGGCTTCCGGCCGGCAGGCTTCGGGTACAATGGCATCGAATGGGATGGCCGCGACGGCAGCGGCAACGTGCCGGCGAACGGAGTGTACCTTTACGCGCTCACCGCCCAGGTAGACGAAGGGCCGGGCCGCCGGCAGCAGGTTACCGTGCGGGACAAACTGCTGCTGCTCAGGTAGGGTGTGATGACTGCGGTCTCGCCCACGGAGTCCTTTAGCTTGACCTTGACACCTCCCAACCTATAATTGTTTGTGACTACCAAGGAGAAGTTCGTATGAGGAAGAAAGCCTGCTGGCTTGTGTTTGCAGCCCTGCTCGGGGTCGCAACCGCTAGCCAAAACCCGGGTGCCGTGTTCCTGATGATCTGGCCTGCGGCCCGACCGACCGGACTCGGCGGGGCCTTCACGGCGCTGGCTGATGACGCGAGCAGCGTCTACTACAACCAGGGGGCCATGGCGTTCCTGCAAGGAACTCACGCCACGCTGATGCACAGCAACTGGCTGCCGGGGTTGTACCCGGGCATGTACTACGAGTATGCCGGTATCACGCACCAACTGCCGGGCTATGGCAGCGTCGGCGGAAACATCATCTATCTGACGACCGGCGAGACCGACGTCGTCAATGATCGGGGAGATTTCCTCGGCCGCTACACCACGTTCGATGTTGCCGTGGCCGGCGGGTACGGCTATGCGGTTATGCCCAATCTCGGCGTCGGGGTCGGGGCCAAGTTCATCTACTCATTCCTGGTGCCGGACTGGGTCTGGGCGGCGATGCCGGAACTCGGCATCGAGGCGGGCGGCACCGGTATCACCTGGGCCCTGGACGCGGGCGCTCTGTACAAGCCGTTCGACTTCCTGAACGTCGGACTCGCGTTGTCGAACATAGGACCGAACATCTCATACACCTCTTCCGGCGAATCCGATCCTCTGCCGCGCATGCTGCGTCTCGGCGCATCTTACTTCCCGGTCAAGAACGACGTCGTGTCCGTGGCCGTAGTCCCCGAGATCTCGAAAATCCTGGTCGGGATGTTCTACGACACGACCGGCACCAAGACATTCAACCGCAAGCTGCAGGAAGAGATGCGTGATGCCTGGAAATCAATCGGGGTCGAGGCCAAGTTCGTCAACCTGCTCTATGCCAGGCTCGGCTACTTTGAGGATCTGACCGGTCAGCGTGGCGGCATCGTGCTGGAAAAAGAGGACAGCCAGACATACCACTACGGGATCGGTGACGTGCTGATCCGCAGGAACCTCGGGAGCTTCAAGTCCATCGGCCTCTGCTTTGGAATCGGTGTCGAGTACGCGAAGTTCAAGTTTGACCTGAGCGTGGACCAGTTGATCTACGACTTCCCGACCTCGAACTACAAGTTCTCCTTCTCCTACCAGTTCTAGAGCAAGTTGACTGCAGTCCCGGCGCATTCGACAGGACGAGTCTATGCCTAATCTGACCGTCGTCGGCGCGCAGTGGGGGGACGAGGGCAAGGGCAAGGCGGTTGACTTTCTTGCCCGCAGCGCGGGGGTGGTCGCCCGGTTCCAGGGTGGTCCGAATGCCGGGCACACGGTCTGCGTAGAGCGAAGCACATTCACGTTCCACCAGATACCGTCGGCCATTCTCAGTCCGAAAGCTACCTGTGTCATCGGCTGCGGATGCGTCATCGATCCATACGTGTTCGAGCACGAACTGGCCGCGTTGCGCCGGAAGAAAGTGCCTCTCGGCCAGCGGCTTGTGGTCGACTGCCGGGCGCAGATGATCCTACCCTATCACAAGCAACTCGACCGCCTGCGGGACGAGCAGTCGTCCAGGCAGCGTATCGGCACTACCGGCCGCGGCATCGGTCCGGCCTACGCGGATAAGGTGAACCGGACCGGCATCCGTGCCGGTGATTTGCTCTCGGAAGAGGTCTTCAACGACAAGCTGAAGCACAACCTGGCCGCTGCCAACTTCATGTTGATGGACAGATACAAAGCTGAGCCGATCCCGTTCAAGTCCGCCGCTCACGCATACTGGCAGGCGACCCGGCGGATAGCGAAGATGGTCGGCGACGGCAGCCGGGTCCTCGGGCAAGCGCTCCAGCGCGGAGGACGGGTGCTGTTTGAGGGGGCGCAGGGGATGCACCTCGACATCGACCTCGGCACGTATCCCTATGTCACTTCCTCTTCTACCTGGGCAGGAGGCGTGTCGCCGGGAACCGGCATCAGCCCGGTCTGGCTCGAAGAAGTGGTCGGTATCGCGAAGGCGTACACCACCCGCGTCGGGCTTGGACCTTTCCCCACCGAGATGAGCGAGACCGAGGCCGATCGGTTGCGCGCGCTCGGCAACGAGTATGGGGCGACTACGGGCCGTCCGCGACGATGCGGATGGTTCGACGCGCCGGTGGTGCGGGCCTCGGTGCGGCACAACAAGCTGACCGCCCTCATCATCACCAAGCTTGATGTCCTGGATTCGTGGGAGGAGATCAAGCTCTGTCACAGCTACCGGTTTGACGGCCGCGAGTTCCCGGAGTTCGATCCCTTCCACGCGGCGGAGTTGTCACCGCAGTACGAGACGATGCCGGGCTGGCGCGAGAAGACCTCGGGCTGCCGTTCGTTCGGTGAACTGCCGGTGCGGGCCCGACGCTACCTGGCGCGGCTCGAAGAGTTGTGCGCCTGCCCGATTGCGCTTGTCTCGGTCGGCAGCGAGCGCAGCCAGACGATCCCATTCAAGTCAAACAAGCTGCGATGGCTCAGGCAGTAGCAAACGCCGAGCGCCAATCTCCGAGCGCCGAAGTCTGGAAGCAGACATTCGGCGGTCGGCGTTCGCACAACGGAGTTTGCTGATGCCTGAGATTCGGTTGATGCGCCGGGTGCTGGCGAGCAATGACGCGCTCGCCGCAGCCCAGCTCAAGGTGCTTGACCGGCACGGCGTGCTCGGAATCAACATCATGTCCGGGCCCGGCGCGGGCAAGACCAGCCTGGTTGAGAGAACCGCTGAGGCGCTTGGTCGGAAGTACCGGATCCAGGTCATCGAAGGCGACATCCAGGGCGACCTCGACGCGCGGCGGGTCACAGCCAAAGGCGTAAGCTGTGTGCAGATAAACACGCAGGGCGCGTGTCATCTTGACGGCCTGATGCTCGGCCCGGCAATGGGGGAGATTGACTTCGGCAAGCTCGACCTGCTAATCATCGAGAACGTGGGCAACCTCGTCTGCCCGGCCGAGTTCGCCCTGCCGGCTCACTACAACGTCACGGTCATCTCCACGCCCGAAGGCAGTGACAAACCGGTCAAGTATCCCTTGATGTTCTCCAAGTCCGATGTCCTCGTCATCAACAAGATGGACCTGCTGCCCCACGTGGACTTCGACCTGCCCGCGCTTAAGAAGGTCGTGCGCAAGCTCAAGCCCGGCATCACCTTCATCGAGACGTCGGCCAGGACCGGCGCCGGCGTGGACAAGTGGGTCGCCTGGCTCGAACAGAAGCTCCGCGCCCGCCGCAAGAGCCGGTAGGCCCGGCTCGCGCTTTCCTTCATCCCAGTTTGAGTCTCAGGGACGAGCCGAATCGGCGGGGCCTGCTACATTCGCGTGAAGGGCGCGGTTCATTCAAATGAACCGAATGGTCTGGACTCGGGGATAGGGGAGAGGAACGGTGAGGCTGAGAGGATATGGACGCATACTGGCCGGAAGCGTTCAGGCGGTTTGAGCTTGTGCTTGCGCTTGGGCTAGCGGGCTACGCCCGCGCCAATCTGCAATCTGCAGTCTGCAATCTGAAATGCCTCGTGGGAGCTTCCCAAAATGGGGTCCATGGCCGCATCTTGACGCGCTTCTGGCTAGGAATTGGGGAAAGTGGGGGCTGTTGAGAAACCACCCTTAGATTGGTGACGATGCTGGCATCGGCTGGTCTGACCTAGGACTCGGCCTGAAGAGCCGGATGAAGAGCATGAGAAGAAGTGCCGCCAGGCACTTCAAGTTCATCACCGCAGCCGTGAGATAGGCCTGGATCGCCACATTCCATCGCCCGCGCCGGACCGCACGCCGCAATCCGTGTAGGGTTTTCGCCTCGCCGTGCTTACCTTCTACCCGCCATTGGTGCCTTTGATACAGTTCTCTAGTATCGGCATCCCAGCCGCGTGCTTTGCGCCGCCGGGCACGGAGCAGCGCTTCATACCCGAGCACGATCCTGATCGTCCGATGGCAACTGCTCGGCGGTAGACAACGCTCCCGTAGCGGGCAATTGCGACAGTCGCATGATCGTGACTGGTAGACTCTACTGCTATCATCCTTCTCTTTGCCCGGATGTAGCGTCTTTCCACCCGGGCAGTGTACCAACTCATATCGAGCATCGTACTTGAAGCGCCGAGCCGGTAGCTTCCTGGCTATACCGGGCTCGCGCTGCGGCGGTATCACCGCTTCGATCTTGTTCTTCTCCAACTCGGCGTAGTTGCGTGGATGGGCATAGCCGGCATCGGCCGTAACCGTCTTTACCTCGCGCTCGGTGTTACCTTCTACCCGCGCCACCTGTTCCAGCAGTTGTTTCCCCTCGCTATCTTCCCCGGTCGTGACCGCGACATCGACGATTACTCCCGTCCGGTCATCCACCGCCGTATTCTGCTTGAAACACGGCTCCATGCGCCGCTCGTGACTGGAAGTCGCTATCGTCGCCTCGGGATCAGTCAGACTGTGCTTCTCTATCTGCCCCTTGTGACTACGAGGAGGTCCCTGCCGGGACGGAGCCACTGCCCGCTGCTCATTACCGTTCTCCCCTGAGTTCTCTAAGAGTACCTGCTCGGCATGGTCTTCGACCACGCTCTCCCAACTCACATCCGCCCGGATCAGCGTCGCATCAATGTGCACCGTCTCACCGTCCACCAATCCGGCCGTGCAGCAAGCCGTTACCGTCCGCTGAAAGATATGCTTGAATCGCTCCTCACCCCACCGCTGCCTTATCCGCGTCAGACTGCTGTGGTCTGGCAACTCCTCATGCAACCGGTAGCCGGCAAACCACCGCATCGCCAGGTTTACCTGCGCCTCACGCATCAGCTTACGGTCATGGACGATGCCGGCAAAGAATCCGGCCAACATCAACCGCAAGGCCGCCTCGGGGTCGATACTGGGACGGCCATTGTCGGAGCAATAGCAGTCCGCCACCTCGTCCCGCAGCCAGGACAAGTCCAACACGCGGTCAAACCGCTTCAGGATATGGTCATCGGGCACCAGATCCCGGAGCGGACAGGCGACGAAGATGTCCTCGCGCCAGCGATCCTGATTACCTACCATTGTCAGGGGTGTCCTTTCGGTTGGGCGCCACTGCCTATTCGGACGCACCAGCCGCCAGAAAGATGTCAAGCCTTTTTCAACAGCCCCAAGTGTCTCTCTTTTCCCCTGCTTGGGTCTACACTCACATCGCCGCTGCCGCGGCGCCCGGACTAGTCTGCTCGGCGCTTGACGTATAGCCGACCACCCGCGTAGTCGTAGATGGTGTTGAACCGCGCAAGCAGGCTCCCGCCGATGACCGCTTCCGCACCCGGCTGCTTGCTTCGCACCCGGTCCGGAGCAAACCCGATTGCGATGTCCTTCAGTTGATGGGTGTCGAGCCGGACCAACGCGGCCCGTCCTTTGTGCCCGTACACGTCGCCGGAAAGTCCCCTTCCCAGGTAGACCGGCTCAGCGTCCTCCGGTACCTGGAACTTTGAGCTGTCCGAAACCAGCAGAATGAACTCGGCATTGTCGGCGAGGTCAATGTAGCTATCCAGTTCCTGCGGCTCCTCGCCGCTCAAGCTCACGCGCGTCTTCACCCAGGGCGTGTTGACCCGGTGCACAACCATCGGCAGCATAGTCCAGGTTGAATCAGGCCTGAATTCCGACTCGTGCAGTTTGATTACCTTTCGATCGTAGTCGATCTCTACGACCCAGTGGCCGAGGAGTGACGTGCCGATAACTCCGTCCCCGCCGAATCCGTCCATCAGGCCGTCGGTGAGCCAGATCACGCGTTGATTCCTGAACTCAACTGTGCCGGCTTTGAAAGTGCCCGAGTCGCTCATCCGGCCGCGTGCCGGATCGCCGTCACCGGCCCCGGGAATCCGCACCTCGAAGACCGGCCCGGGAAAAGTGCTATCAGGGATCGGCTCGTACAAGAGCACGCCGTCGTACATGCCGGTGTCGAGTACCAGGCGGAGGAGGCGCGACTGGCCGATCTTCACCGGCACCATCACGGTGCCGCCCCGCATTTCGAACGGGATTTCTCCGGTCGCGGCTTCGGCTCGGGCTGTGATCGGGCGCGAGGCGCACGCGACCGTGATGCAGACAAGTGTTGGTGCTACCAGCGCGAGTGCGGACGGGTGCGGCTTCTTCACTAGACCTCCATTGTCAGGTCAGGGCTGTCGAACACTCCATGGCTGTTCACCTACTACCATATGCTCGGCGATTGGAGGGTACGAGCGGGAGAGGCTGCAGGAATCCGGGTCGGCGCAGGGATTGGGACTAAGCAATGGGGTGGACGATGCCACGTCAGGAGCTGCAAGGCAGAAGTCAGAAGTGCCGGGGAAGGGATCAGCGGTCGAGCGGCCGGAAGCGGTCACCCGGAGCGAGGCACCTCCTTCCAGCCCAGCGCCACGCCGTAGTATTCACAGCGGGGCTCTTCCTTGGGGTCGCGGCGATGACCGGGTTCGAAGAATCGGTGGCCCACAAAGAACCAGCGGCAGCTCGTGCCCTCGCACGCGAGGCTCTTGGTATGCAGACAAGGCGGTGTCGGTCCGCCGCAGTACTGGCCGGGCAGCGAGAATACGATGTCGCATCCGACCTGCTCTCTGCTCGGCTGCCCGTTCACGGCACGATTGTAGATGTCCCGCAAACGGCTGTCAACTGTGACCGGGGGTCAGGCAATCAAGTGCTCGAGCGGCTGGAAGCGGTCGGCCGGCTTGGGCTTGAGCTGCGAAGTCCTGAGAGGCCTGTCAGTAGACGCCAGCTGTCAGACGTTGTCCGTGGGCCGCCAGTGACGGAAGGGGAGACGCGTCCGTGTGTCGGTGAATGCGCTCCCAGGATGCTCGGATTCACTTCAGCCCGAAACTTGCGACCATGGCGCGGATGCGGAAACCGGCTCCGAAGACCTGAACCAGGCCCACGTTTCTCTGATTCGCGACCAGGTACCCGCCCTCGAAGCCAAGGCCAAGACCCAAGTATTCCACCTCCGCGTTGACCATGAAACGCATGCACGGCTGTCTCGCGTCCGTCGCGAAGGGGAACCAAGTCCCTCGACGTAGATGTCCGGCACCATCGAGTAACAGAGCAGCGTGCGCTTTGGATTACGGTACAGATCATAGCCGAAGTACAAGGGCAGGAAAGTCGTCAGCCCGACCGGCTGCGTGCCGGCGCTCATGAATGCCCCGGCCTCCATCGGTGCAAGGCCGAACCGGAATCGGGACAGCGAACAAGATAGTTTCAATGCGCGTATGGCGAACATCCGTGGCGTGGTGAAGTTTGGTGACGAAGGGTCATACAGCACATTCAGGCTCACGACTTCCATGTGGATGAAGCGGCTCGGAATCGCCGGAGTCTGCGCATCGGCTGCCGAAGCCACGACGGCCGCCAACAGACCGGCAAGAACGACAATCCTCATTGCCGACATGTTATGCCTCGCGGGCGGCGGTGTCAAATCGGCGCGGGTTGGACGGCTGACGGTCTACAGCTCACGGCTGATAGCTTGCGGCTGTGACGAAGTCACGCTCTCTTGACGCGCTTCGGATTGAGTTAGGTAAGGGTGTCCGCAAGTCCCCCGCATCTCCTACGACCCGCATAGCCTCGGGTTGATGTTCATCAGGCGGAACCTCTTGGCAAGCGACGCAGGGGCGCTCCCGCGCCCCTGCCGCTCCACGCGACGTGACACCCTTCCTTACTGCTGACTTGGTCAAGTGGCACGGATGTCGCAGGGG
>VGIR01000028.1 GCA_016867815.1 candidate division WOR-3 bacterium
GCATGAGTCAGTGACTCCTTTCATCCGAAGACCAGATTGTCAGGGGAAACCGCACTAACTATTAGACGTTGTCAGACACCGAAGGATGCGTCAAAAGGCACGAATCAGCTGGTTTTTAGACAAGCTCCACTTCCCTGTTTTCAGCATGAAGCGTGTCAAGAGCAGTTGGTCTTGGCCCACGTTGACTCTAGTCTCCTGATTCTCCTCAGACAGCTCGGTATGGCAAGCTCGTGAATACACTGGCCAACGGTGAGGAGAAGCCGGGCTACTACAACCTGACCTGGAACCGACAGGACGCCAAGGGGCGCAGTTGTGCCTGTGGTGTGTGCTTCTGCACGCTAGCGGGTGAGAACCAGCGGTTCAGCAGGAAGGTTGTGCTAGCGGAGTAGACCCTGGTGCGGAAGCTATACCAGTCCGCGTGGCAGACGCTTGGGACACGATCCGAAACGTCGGACGTTTCGGTCATGTCCCGCGCTCGCTTCAGCAGGAAGGTGATACTCACCGAGTAGGCCGAGCTACCCGTCGAACAGAGGCTGCCCGCTACAATGCGGGCAGCCTGCTTCTTCTGAGGGCGCCGTCTGGCTAGCTCACCAGCCGAGCGGTGCGGTAGATGCTATGGAGTTGGCGGTGGGGAGTTGAAGACCTGGGTTCGGATGGCTGCAAGCACGTCGGGGTTCTGGCCACGGCCAGCCCATTTCTGGAGCAGGACCTCGCTTGCCATGGCGAAGCTCTCGCCGGTGATATGCTGCTGCCGCGAGAGCTTCCAAAGCTGGCGGGCATAGCTCAGATAGGGGACGTAGTTGGTGGTGTGGACGCCCTGCTGGTTCAGCACTTCTTTGACCTTCATCTCCATGGCGGCCATCTCCACGGTTGCAGCTTCGTAGCGCTGTCTCATACCTTCCTGCAGAAGGTCGAGAGTCGCCTTGGCCTGCGCTGGACTGTACTTTTTCTGCCAGCGCTCTATACGTCTCGTAACATCGGACATTTCCGCGCTCCTTTCATGCAGCCTATGCCGTCACTTTGACCCTAGGGAAAGTCCCCGTCCAGGATCAGTCCCTCTAAGGAGCGGGCAGGCTGAAGCCCATTCGACAGGCTCAGGGCATGCCTGCATGCGCCTCGTCTGTCCGTTCTTAACCAGTTAGACGCACATGAGTTACATCCGATGCTGGTACGTCTAAGTGCTTGAGAATGCAACAGATACAAGACAGGGCTATGGGCATTCGATAGAGGCAAGCGTCTGTGTCATCGTCTGGGGGACCGTCCCGGGGACGGTCTAGGTTACGGTCTCTGATACGGACTCACTGACGGTCTGAGAATCTGTAAGGTAGATGGTTGCAGGGGTCGAGTCTGAGGTCGTCTGCGCGGTCGTGGCGGTGGTCGTTTGCCAAGCCGACTCTCAGATGGTGTCACCATTGGTCAGCGCGGTGGTCATTCAGATGGTCAGGTGGGTCGTGACCGCGATGGTGGCTGAGTTGGTCTGTGCGGTCGTGGCGGAGATGGTGCCGGCGATGGTCAACTGGACGATGGCTGAGATGGTTGCTGAGACCGTCGCTGAGATGGTCTGTGCGATGATGACAGTGACGCTGACCAGGTGGCAATGCCATGCCTGTGGTGCGAGTCCTTCTGGTTCTGGGCGATTCGTCTCACTCGCCGACTACCTGTCTGGTTTGGCGCGGGCTGGTCTCTTCACGCTGACCAGAGCTGCGTGGATGGTCGGAGACCAGCCGGCAGCAGACAAGCCGTTGGCTGTTCTGCGTTATGCCTTCTGAGTTCCGCTCTCCGACGCATCGGCTGGAGTCTCAGGCTAGGCGGCATCTGCTGCGCTTACCGGACTTCAGCATTCCGTCTCCCTACTCCTGCTTTCCGGACTGCCGGTGAGAGCCAGAGGTCACGCCCTGCGTTCTGGAGTGTCCGCTATTCTGCACTCTGGTTACTGGATTCTGGACTCTGAATTGTCCAGTGCAACGCTGCCTCCCCTTGCTTGACTCAGTACGATGGTAGCGGCATAGTCTTGTCCCACTCTTATGGCGAACAGTGATTCGGGACGCCCACGACCCTCTGTGGACCGGGTACAGCCACTGTTTACGTCGGCCGGAGGCAGTGGCAGTCCCCGGGAGCGGTTTGTAGGGCTCACCAAGGCCGAGGTCGAGCAGCGACTCCGGACTGCCGGATACAACGAACTCCCGGTCACGAGTCGCCGTCGTACCTGGCAGATAGCCTTTGACGTCCTGCGCGAGCCGATGTTCCTCCTTCTGTTAGCTTCGGGCATCATCTATCTGATTCTGGGTGAGGCAAGCGACGCGGCGATGCTGCTCGGGTTCGTCTTCGTCATCATCGGTATCACTCTCTACCAGGAGCGTAAGACCGAGCGGGCGCTGGACGCCCTGCGCGATCTGGCGAGCCCGCGCGCGCTGGTGCTCCGCGACGAGGAGGTGACACGTATCCCGGGACGCGAGGTGGTGCCGGACGACATCGTGCTCCTGGTTGAAGGTGACCGGGTGCCGGCTGACTGCATCGTGCTCGACTCCAATCATCTGATGCTGGACGAGTCGCTCCTTACTGGTGAATCGATGCCGGTGCGGAAGATTGCCGGCGACCCGCAGGGCAAGCTGGGAAGGCCGGGCGGGGACGACCAGCCCGGAGTCTATTCCGGCACTGTCGTCGTGCAGGGCAGCGGCGTGGCGCGCGTGCGCGCGACCGGGCTGGCCACGGAGATGGGAAAGATCGGCAGAACCCTGCAGGAGGAGAAGCAGGAGAGTTCACCTCTGGAGGTCGAAACCCGGCGGCTGGTGCGGAACTTCGCCAGCGCGGGGCTCATCGTCTGCGCGCTGGTGGTCGTGTTCTACCTGGTAACGCGCGGTAACCTGCTCGGGGGACTACTTGCCGGTCTGACCCTGGCCATGGCTTTGCTTCCCGAGGAGATACCGGTCGTGCAGACCGTGTTTCTTGCCTTGGGTGCGTGGCGTATGTCCTTGAAGCAGGCTCTTACCCGGCGGTTGCAGGCGATACAGGCAATCGGCTCGGCCACGGTGCTCTGCGTGGACAAGACCGGCACGCTGACCTTGAACAAGATGGCGGTGTGGAAGCTTTACGGCCGGGGGCGGTTCTGTGATATCGACGGCGTCTCGGCCACGGCTCTTCCTGACGAGTGCCATGAGACGGTTGAGTACGCGATGCTCGCGAGCCAGGAGATACCGGTTGACCCGATGGAGAAGGCGCTCTCGGAGTTGGGCAAGCGGGCGCTTAACACCACCGAGCATCTCCACCCGGACTGGCAACTGGTGCGCGAGTACCCGCTGTCACGGCAGTTGATGGCGATGTCGCGGGTCTGGAAGTCGCCGGATGGACGCGACTACGTCATCGCGGCCAAAGGCGCGCCCGAGGCGATTGGCGACCTCTGCCATCTTGGTGCTGAGCAGACCCGGGAACTTTCGGAGCAGGTGAACGTCATGGCGGCAGATGGGCTGAGAGTTCTCGCGGTCGGGCGGGCCCGGTTCACGCTGGCCGGCCTGCCGTCCGAACAGCATGACTTCCAATTCGAACTCATCGGGTTGGTCGGATTCACTGACCCGGTCCGGCCCCAAGTCAAGTCAGCGGTCGAGAACTGCTACCGGGCGGGCATCCGCGTGGTGATGATTACCGGTGACTATGCCGGCACGGCTTCGAAGATCGCGCGCGAGATCGGCCTTGCCAGCCCTGAGACCGTCATAACCGGTCCCGAGATGGAGGAGATGAGCGAACCCGAGCTGCGCTCGCGGGTCCGGGACGCCGACATTTTCGCCCGGGTCGTACCTGAGCAGAAGCTGAAGCTGGTCAACGCGCTCAAGGCCAACTCCGAGGTCGTCGTGATGACCGGCGACGGCGTGAACGATGCTCCCGCGCTCAAGGCCGCGCACGTCGGCATCGCGATGGGCGGTCGCGGCACCGACGTGGCGCGCGAATCGGCGGCGATGGTCCTGCTCGACGATGACTTCTCGACCATCGTGCAGGCGGTGCGCCAGGGCCGGAGAATCCTCGACAACCTGAAGAAGGCGTTTGCCTACATCTTCAGCGTGCACGTGCCGATCGCCGGCATGTCGCTGATCCCCATCCTGTTCAAGTGGCCGCTGGTCCTCTTGCCGGTGCACGTGGTGTTCCTCGAACTCATAATCGACCCCGCCTGCTCGGTCGTGTTCGAGGCCGAGCCGGAAGAGCGCGGAGTGATGGACCGGCCGCCGCGCCGGCTGGACGCCCCGCTGTTCGACCGCAAGACGGTCGGCCTAGCCCTGCTGCAGGGGCTGTGGGTGCTGCTCATCGTGCTGGCGGTTTTCGCCGTCGCCCTCAATCGTGGTCTGGGCGAGAACGACGCACGCACGTTGACCTTCGTGACCCTGGTTCTTGCGAATCTCGGCTTGATACTGACCAACCGCTCGTGGTCGCGTACCATCGTCAGCTCGATCCGGGTTCCCAACCGGTCGCTCTGGTACGTTGTTGTCGGCGCGCTGGCGTTCCTTGCGCTGGCGCTCTACGTCCCGTTCCTGCGCGGCCTGTTCAGGTTCTCCACGCTGCACCCGACGGACCTGCTCATCTGCGTTGGCGGCGGAGTCATGAGCATCGCCTGGTTCGAGGTTTTCAAGTACGTCCGCAATCACCTGCTGCCGCGTCGGTCTTCCTGACTCGGATCCGGCATTCATGCCACGAAGTCACGAAAGAGGATGAAACGGATATCTGTGCGTGAGGATTCCGGCCGCTTCGTGATTTGGTGCTTTCGTGGCTGTATTCGGTTCCGCTTCGCATTGACTCCGGCCCATCATCGAATAAGATAAGCGTGCGCATAGCGCGCGCGGGGCTGTAGCTCAGCTGGGAGAGCGCCGGCTTTGCAAGCCGGATGTCGCCAGTTCGACTCTGGTCAGCTCCATCAGCGACAGAGCATGTCAAAGGGGACATCGGGTTATCGCTGAACCCGGCGGGGCCGGCCTTCGGGCTGGCCCCGTCACTCTTGCGGCCGGCGACCAGACTGGACTCGGACACTCACCACCAAGACACCAAGCTCGGATTAGAAGGTTGCGTATGGCGGCTCCGTCAGCTCCATCAGCGACAGAGGATGTCAAGAGGGAACATCGGGTTATCGCTGCTCGCCTCCGAGGCGGTGCCGTCTGATGGCTCAGCATGCACGAGGCCGGCCTTCGGGTCGGCCTCGTCCGCTCCTGCGTCGGTAGCGGCAAAGCCCGCCAGTTGACAGGTGATTGGGTAGGGGTAACATAGGGTGCTGGCCTTCAGGTCAGCAGTGGCTGACCCGGAGGCGGCTGGCAGCATGCCGGTCGGGACAGGGCCTGTTGCCGTAGAATACCTGCCCCGGAATAGGGAGGAACCATGAAGCGCGGACCTGCAATAGCCGCCGTGCTCGGCGTCGTGCTGCTCGTCGCAGTAGCCGTCGCGGCGGAGTGGATCTGGGATTGCCCGCTCTGCGGAGTCTCGCCGACCGCGGGACCGCGTACTACACGTGCCCCACATGTGGCGTCTTTTCGAATACAGCCTACTACACGGACAACTACGTTGGTCCCCCTGACAGGAATTGCCCGTCGTGCAGTTCACCTTGTGACGTTGACTCGGCCGTGTGCAACGGCAATAGTACACATCGGTGGTACGCACCGTTCTGGGAAGGCTACAAGTAGTCCGCGAACAAGGGGGCGGGCTCGCGCTCGCCCCCTTGCGCGTCTTCTGTGGTAGCTCGACGAGGTCGACATTCCGTCTATGTGCCACACCCTGACAAGGAGCACTAGCTATGAGGTCATGCATACGGAGCGGATGCCCCGTGAGCCGCACGGGTCTGCCCCATGGTCCTGCTAAGACCGAAGCCAGTCTGTAAGAGGAGGATACATGTCAGCAAGGGCAGTTGTTCACGTAGCGTCCGCCTGCGCCGTAGTAGGCTTGCTCGTTAGCGGCGACGCACTGGCGTTCTCGGGCGTGAGTCACCAACCCCAGTGCTTGGGAGACGCTTTCATGGTTGATACCGGCGTGGTTCTCATACCGGCGGCAGGCTCGCAGTGTTCGTATAGTGCGGCGTCGAACGGCAACGGCTGGCGCGTGATGTGGGGGTACGGCTATTCTGTCTACACCAACGGCATCAGCACTGACGGCAGCCTGCTGGAGACCTGGGGAGGCCTGGTCGGCCACGACTCCTACATGAGGGGCGGACTGACCCGCTCCATCGTGGGAACAGGCTCTGGCTTCTTGGCCGTCTGGACTTCGAGGAGCGCGCCAAGCCGCATTTGGGCATCGAGGCTCGACTCGGCCGGTACGCTGGCCGACTCACTACCAGTCTTTGAAGGTGACAGCAACCAGGCCTGGCCGGCGGCTGCCTTCGACGGCGACTCGACATGTCTTGTCGTATGGGCGACCTTCCGGGGATCGGACCGTGACATCTACGCCGCCCGGCTGACCGCTAGTGGGCAGGTGCTTGACACGAACCCGCTGCCTGTGGCACAGGTACCTTCACAGCGCGACATGTTCCCCACGGTTGCGTTCGGGCAGGGAGTCTACCTGGTGGCCTGGACGTCGTACGATTCGAGCAACTGGGCAACCGCCAAGGCAAGAAGAGTGTCTGCGGCCGGGGTCTTGCTGGATACCGCCATCTTCTTGCGTCGCGATTCAGCAATGAGGCAGGAAAGGCCCGCGCTTGCGTTTGGTGACACTTGCTTCCTTGCAGCATGGTCCGAGGGCATGGGCCGGCCTGATATCTACGCAGCCCGGGTTTCGG
Source organism: candidate division WOR-3 bacterium (assembly GCA_016867815.1). Classification (NCBI taxonomy): domain Bacteria; kingdom Pseudomonadati; phylum Caldifarciminota; species Caldifarciminota bacterium. The sequence goes on from VGIR01000028.1 coordinate 6,740, forward strand.
TATCCGGCAGCATCCTCGACTCGGCGGGCATGCAGTTGTCCAGTGGCCCGTTTCGTGACTGGTTCCCTTCAGTCGGGTTCGACGGGACGAGTTTTCTCGTCATGTGGCAAGAGACAGACACGATGGTCATGAATGCCGGCACTGTGTGCGGGCGACGGGTGACCGCTGACGGGGTGCCGCTCGATTCAGTTCCCATTCGTCCCGCTCCCCCTCACAGCAGTTGCACGTATCCAAGTGTGGCCGCGGACCATAGGAACTTCCTGGTCGCGTTCTGCGCTTACGATAGCCTCACCCATGACGACAACGTATGCTGCAGGCGAATCAGCCCGGATGGAGCAGTTCTGGATTCCGGAATCTTCTTTCCCCTTGGGGCGGACGCCCAGACCGGCCCGAGCGGCGCCTCCGACGGCACTGACTTCCTTGTAGCTTGGACTGAGACGCGGCCACAGGGCCAGACGGTAGTTCAGGCCGCGCGGATCGCGGCCGACGGCACCCTGCTTGATCCGGTCGGATTCACGGTCAGCGATGCGCCGGGGGCCAAGAGCAATGTGGCGACCGGGTTCGGGGACTCGCTCTACCTGGTGGCTTGGGCGGACAATCGGAGCGCTGAAGGCGCGGACATCTACTGCGCGAGGGTGAGTCGAGACGGCCAGGTGCTGGATATGGACGGAATACTCGTCTGCGATGAGTCGTTGTACCAGAACTCACCTGATGTGAGCTTTGACGGCCATAACTTCCTCCTGGTCTGGTATGACTACCGCACGGGGACTGACGGCGATATCTATGCGGCGCGCGTCAGCCCGGGTGGCGTCGTGCTCGATCCGGGTGGCTTCCCGGTATCTGTCGATACGTGTGAAGACATGTGGCCAAAGCTATGCTTCGCGGACACGGAGTATCTCGTTGTTTGGGGAAGTGGTTTCTCCCTGCAGGGCCCATACGACATCTATGGTGCGCTCATAGCCCGTGATGGGGTGATTACCAAGCCACGGTTCCTGGTCAGCGGCGCGACAGGGGAGCAGAGGTACCCGGCGGTTGCGAGCGGGCCGACGAGTTATCTCGTCGTTTGGGTGGATACGCGGTTGCCCAATACCAAGCCCGACATCTTCGGCACGCGGGTGAGTGCCGATGGTACGGTGCTCGATACGAATGGCATTGCGGTCGTTGAGAATAGCGGCGAGGAGCAGAGCCCCAGAGTCACCTCAGACGGGGCCGGATTCAGAGTGCTCTGGAGCCGCTGGGAATTGGGTACGACGGCAATCGCCACCGGCCGAGTTGACACGGCAGGCAATGTCAGCCACGTCTCAGACTGGTTCGCGGTGACCGTGTCCGGTCCCGACGCCAGCGTCGGGTACGACGTGGCATATGGCGGCGGCCCAGAGCTGCTGCTCTTGTTTGACTTCTGGACGGACACGGCCGCGGCCACGTACTACGGCAACCGCCGGCTCTGGGCAAGACTCGGAGACGTGCCGGGAGTGGAGCAGGCCGAAAGCTGGTTGTCGAGGAGAGCGACAGGCGGAGCTTCAATCGTCCGCGGCGTGCTGTTCTTGCCGCGGGACATGACCGATACCTCCGACGTTTCGGATCGTGTCCCAAGACCCGTGCTGCTGGACATCAGCGGGCGGAAGGTGATGAGTCTGAAGTCCGGGGCGAATGACGTGCGGGCGCTGGCGCCGGGGGTGTACTTCCTCAGAGGACCGAAGACCGAAGACCGGAGCCCGAACGCCACCGTCCGCAAGGTCATCATCGCAAGGTAGCGAGAGCCGACCGACAATCAACGAACGAGGCCGGCCTTCGGGTCGGCCTCGCTGTATTCGAGGTTGCGGTTACCTGACGCGCTCGGAGAGGTAGACGCCGATGCGGCCGGGCGGGAGACGGAGCGTGAGGCGCTTGCCTTCGCGCTCGATCACCATAGCAACATCTTTGACGCCGGGTTTGACCGCGGCGATGGCGTCGCGGAGATCGCTGGTCTTCTTCACCGCTCTGCGGTTGTATCTGACAATGACATCGTCCGGCTTGAGACCGGCCTTCTCGCCGTTGCCATCAGGCACAAGGCGGTCGGCGCAGACGACTCTCTGAGCCGCCTTCACGGTCTGCCATGCGGTAGGCGTGGCAAGTTTGATGAGAGCGGAGTAGGCGGTTTGGCGCAGCTTGCTCGGGGCCGAGCGATCCTTCATCACGGCAGTGAGCAGCGATTCCCCGCCGTCTATGCGGCGCGAGCCAAGCTGGTAGATGAACCTGGTGCGGGCGTCGAGGCTGGTGTCGGTCAGGTACGCGGCGGCGAGGTCCGACGGGATCGGCTGCAAGGGACGGGGGTCGGGGGACACGAGTGACCGGACGAAGTCGCGGGCGTCCTCGGTCATCTCCTGCGTTATCTCGTGCTTGGCCGGATAGCGGAGCAGTTCGGCCGGCATGCCGCGGTTGCGAAGGGTGTCAATAGATGCCTCGTCCGCCTTGAACTCGATGACATCGTCATAGGCGCCGTGCAGGGCGCGGAGCGGCAGGCGGCGGCAGAGCGTATCGAACTGGTGGAGTGAGTCGAACTTGAGGTCGAGCAGGCCGCCGGCCGGTATCAGGCCGCGGAAGAGCCCGGGGTAGCGGACGCCGATTTCGTAGGTGAGCATGCCGCCCTGCGAGAAGCCGTAGAGGAAAACGGCGCTGGTGTCTACGCGGTACCTCGCCTTGACTCGTTCAATACAGGAGAGTATCCAATTGATGCTCTGTTCTTTGGTCGACTGTTGGGATATGCCTGATGCCGAGTCGGCCCAGAGCCACCAGGTCCAGCCGATCTTGCCTTCGTTCTCGAACGGAAACGGGCTTTCGGGATACAAGCCGATTGCGCCTTCGGGGCAGAGCTGGGTGTTCGTGCCGACGTAGGCTCCCATATGGTCGCCGTAGCCGTGGATGGCGACGATGAGCGGGTAGGTTCCCGTCGAGTCGTAGTTGTCGGGCAGTTCGACTGTGTAGCCGAGGGCGGTCGTGTACGGAGCCGACTCGACGAGCACTGAGGCCGGGGCGACGGCGAGACAGGCGATTAACAGCAGGACTGACTTCTTCAATGCACCTCCTGTCAGGTTGCGGTCATACAGTCCGGGTCCGGATTGGGTACAGCCACCGTTTTCGTAGGACGAAAGCGGTGGCAGTCCCTGAGATCACTTGAGCAGGAAACGGGCGTCAAGGACGAGAGCGCCTTTGCCTTCCTCGTACACGAGCAGCGGGTTGATGTCGAGCTCGCTGATTTCCTTGAAGTCGGTAACGAGCTGTGACAGGCGCTGCAGACATTCCTTTATCTTCACGACGTCGCGCGGGGCCTCGCCGCGATAGCCTTGCAGTATCTTCACCGCCTTGATGCCGTTGACCATCGAGTCGGTGGAGATATCGTTCAAGGGCGCGACCCGGAATGTCACGTCCTTCAGGACTTCCACGAGGATGCCGCCGAGACCGAACATCAGTATCGGGCCGAAGTGCGGGTCGCGGTTCATACCGAGAATCGTCTCGGTCCCCTTGGGCGCCATCTTCTGTACCAGCACGCCCCAGATGTCGGCGTCGGGCTTCTTGGCCATCACGCCGGCGAGCAGGCTGGCGTGTTCCTCTCTTAGCCTGGTTTCGTTGGCGATGTTGACCCGGACGCCGCCGAACTCTGTCTTGTGCAGGACGTCGGGGGAGACGATCTTCAGGACGACCGGGTAGCCGATGTCCTTGGCCGTGGCCAATGCTTCATCGAGGGTCTTGGTCAGCTTCGATGCCGGAACAGGCAGGCCGTAGGCGCGGAGGATTTCGTGGCCCTCGGGTTCAGACACGAACAGGGTGGGTCGGGAACGGACGTGCTTCAGGACTTCCCTCACGACCTCCGGCTTGACGTCGGCGAAGTCGCGGACTTCGCCCTGGGGGCGTTTGCTCCATTGGGCGAAGTCGGCCATCGTGGCCATGGCACGGGCTGCGTTCTCCGGGAATTGGTAGTGCGGTATCTTGTCGCGCAGAAGTTGACGGCGCACGGCCTGGGTGTTGGTCAGGGTCTGGACGCAGGCGAGGATGGGCTTGTCGGATTTCTGGCCGACGTCGGCGATGATGCCTGCGACGACAGCGGAGTCGGCCATCAGGGTCGGAGTCCAGATGGGGATGAGGCCGTCAACGTTCTCGTCCGCGACAAGGAGTTCCAGCGCGGCCCGGTACCGTTTCTCGTCCGAGTCTCCGATAACGTCTACCGGGTTGGCGGTTGCGGCCGTCACCGGCAGGTTTTCCCTGAGTCTGTCGCGGGTGTGCTGCGTGAGTTGAGCAAGCTCAAGGCCGTTTCTAACGCAGGCGTCGGTGGCCATTATCCCGACTCCGCCCGCGTTGGTGAGTATCGCGACGCGGCGGCCTTTGGGTGTGGGCTGGTAGGCAAGCGCCACGGCCTTGGCAAAGAGTTCATTGAGGGTGTCAACTCGGAGGATGCGGGACTGGGCAAAGAAGGCGTCGTAGGCAGCGTCCGACCCGGCCAGCGCACCGGTGTGAGACGAGGCAGCTCTTGCGCCTTCGGTCGTGCGGCCGGCCTTGATGGCGAGTATGGGCTTGGGTCGTTCCGGGCGGGACGTGGTCTCACGGGCCAGGCGCATGAACTCGGCCGGGTTTGACAGGTCTTCGAGGTAGAGCATTATCACGTCGGTCTCAGGGTCGTCGCGCAGGTAGGCGAGCAGGTCGCACTCGTTGATGTCGGCCTTGTTGCCGATGGAGGCGAACTTGGAGAGCCCGACTTCCTCGGCGATGGCGTATTCGAGCCCGTTCACGCCGATTGCGCCGGACTGGGAGACGAGCGCGATGTTGCCGAAAGCCGGCATAGAGGGGCCGAAGGTGGCGTTCAGACGGATGCCGGGCGAGCCGGAGATGATGCCGAAGCAGTTGGGTCCGATGAGCCGGATGCCACAGGAGCGGGCGCGTTCTCGCACCGCGGCCTCGAGTTCGGCGCCGGCGGGCCCCATTTCCTTGAATCCGGCGGAGATTATGATCGCGCCTTTGATTCCCTTCGTGCCGCACTCGTCGAGGGTGGTGGGCACGGACGCGGCAGGGACAATCAGGACCGCGAGGTCAACTTCGTCCGGAACGCCGAGTACAGACTCGTAGGCCTTGACTCCGAGCACACTGCGTTGCCTCTTGTTTACCGGGAACACGACGCCGGTATAGCCGCCGAAGAGGACGTTGGCAAACAAGACGCGACCGACGGAGCCGTCGCGATTGGATGCGCCGACCACTGCGACCGAGCGGGGCTTGAAGATGAAGTCCAGGGAACTGACGATTGACGATTGGCGATTGACGACGGGTGGAGAGTCTCTCATCATGCACCTCCTGACGTTTGGCCGGGGCTGCGCGACAGGGGCTTCAGCACCGGCCTTCCATCTTCCTCTTCGATGACACCGCAGGCGTACTCCGGGTCGTGTTCGAGGAACGACAGCCACTTACCGGCGATGGCCTGCTGTACGAGCTTCTCCTTCTGCTCCATTGTCTCGAGCGGAGACAAATCATACCCCATAATGTAAGGTGTGGCAATATGTGAACGGGTGGGAATCAGGTCGCCCCAGAAGACGGCGGTCCGGCCTCGGAAGGGGTTCTGGGGTCCTGGGATTCCGGGGTTCAGGGGTTCAGCGTCCCCAATTCTGGATTCTGGTTTCTGACTTCTGACTTCTGAATTGTCCTTGATCAGGACGATCTGGTGTCCGGGCGTGTGGCCGCCGGTTGGCACAAGCCTGAGACCGGGCACGAGCTCGACATCACCGTCAAGCAGTTGGAGAAGGCCGGCCTCGTGCACCGGCAGGTAGTCTGCGGGAACATAGGACGCGCGGGAACGGCGGTTCGGAGTCAGCGCGGCCTCCCACTCCCGCTGCTGAACGTAATGGCGGGCATTCGGGAAGCGGGGAACCAGCTTGCCGTGCTCGTTGAGCCTGGTGGTGGCTCCGGCGTGGTCGAAGTGAAGGTGGGTGAGCACAACCTTGGTGATGTCCTCGGGTTTGAACCCGGCACGGGCCAGCGATGATTCGACAGTACTCGATCTCTCTATGCTGTAGATGCTACGAGCCTTCTCGTCCCACTTGTCGCCGATACCGGTGTCGATGAGGATGCGCTCAGCCGCCGCGACTACGAGCAGCGGACGCGAGGCGAGCCTGATTCGGTTGCGGGAATCGGCCGGATTTGTTCGTTCCCAGACGGGTTTGGGCACGACGCCAAACATCGCCCCGCCGTCGAGTCCGAAGAACCCGTCGAGAAAGCTGTGTAGCTCAAACTCGCCTAGCCGCATCGGCACAGATTGTAGATGTCAGGGCTGCTCGGTCAAGCCGCAGCCGAACCGGATACTGTAATGAACCGTCCGGGTTGCCCCGGGCGGTTATGCGTCTAGTCCACGGTGCTATTCAATCCACTCTACATCAGTCAGGCCGAGGTCTTCCTTTGTCACGGGGCCGAGTACGACCATCCAGTACTGACCCGGGTGGATGTATTCGCGGGCCGTCTTGTTGACATCATCGAGCGTGACGGCGCGCACTTTGTCCGGGAACTTCTCCAGCCAGTCCATGCCGTAGCCGTACAACTCCATGGTGCGCACCTGGCCGAGCTTGCCGCCAGTGGAAGCGTAGGTCAGCGGGAAGGAGCCGGTGAAATAGTTGTGGGCTTTCTCAAGCTCTTTCCTGGTTGCGCCCGAGTCGTACATCAGCTTGATGTCGCGAAGCATCAGCCCGATTGCTTCAGCGGGTCCGGCGGTCTGGACCGTGGCGTGAAACCCGCCCTGCAGCCGATTGCGATCAAACCAGCAGCGTACGTCATAGGCAAGTCCGCCCTTTTCGCGCACGCTGATTCCGAGCCGAGACGACATCGCCCCGCCGCCGAGGACGTAGGACATGAGGCGCGTGGCGAGCATCTTTTTGTCATCGGCTTGGATGCCCGGGTGGCCGAACTCGACGTACGTCTGGTTCATGTCGGACCGGGTGATGACCTTGGCGCGGATGCGGTCGGGCATTGTGAGCGGAGCCACGGTGAGCGTGGGGACGGGCGCGGGCGTCCACGCGCCGAGTCGCCTCTCCATTTCCGCCACGAATTCCTTGCGGCTGATGTCTCCCGCCGCGACGACGAAACAGTTGTTGGGGCGGAAGTGGGTGTTGTGGAAGGCGACCAGGTCTTCGCGCTTGATCAGCGGCAGCGAAAGCGTGTCGCCGCCAGACAGCCGACCGTAGGGGTGGTCTCCGTAGAGCAGTTTCATGAACTCGTAGCTCACCTCGGAGCCGGGGTCGTCAAAGAGGCCCCGCGCGTCCGTGATCATCCGGCTGCGCGCAAGCTCCATTTCTTTGACGGCAAACGCCGGGTGTAGCACCGCGTCGGCCATCAGATCCAGCGCAGTCCCCATGTCCTTGGTCAGGACCCGGACTTCGATTGCGCAGTTGTCGTCGCCGGCGTGGCCCGAGAACCGCGCCCCGAGGAACTCGACCTGCGACTTGATCGAGTCTCCGGACATAGTCGCCGTGCCCCTGGTGAGCAGGTCGGACATCATCGCCGCCGTTCCGGACTTCTCCTCCGGGTCGAAGGCCGCGCCGGAGCGGCAGACCAGCGAAACCGAGGCGGTCGGCAGCCGGTGCTCCTCGTAGGTCAGGATGATGAGGCCGTTGGGGAGGGAATCGCGATACAAAGGGAGCCCGAAGGCAGAAGTCAGAAGGCAGAAGGCAGAAGTCAGAATGACGAGTGAGGATCGACGGAGATTCACTTGGCCTCCTTTGCGGAAATGAGGATGCCGGTGGTGCGGTTGTCGGGCTTCAGCCATGCGGCGCAGTAGTCGCGCACCTGTTCGGCGGTCACGCGGTTGATGCGTTCCGAGTATTCGATGACCTGGCGCCAGGTGCCGAACAGGATATGGCTCGAGGCCAGCCAGTAGGAAATGCCGAACATGTTGTCGCGCCTGAAGGCCTGGCCGGCCAGCACCTGGTTGCGCACCTGTTGCAGTTCACGCTCGGTAGCCAGTTCGGTGCCGGCCCTGTCCATCTCGGCCTGCACGACCCGTTCAATTCGGGGTATCAGGCTTTCGGCCTTGGGCGTGACGCCCACCTGGAACAGGCTCGGGTCGCGACTGACTCCGCTGCCACTCCAGACACTGGTCGCCAGCCCAAGTTCCTTGACCAGTTTCCTGTGGAGGCGCGAAGTCTCCCCGCCGCCGAGTATGCTGCCGGCGACCTCGCCGGCGTACCAGGCCGAGTCGCGGATGCCGGGCACCTGGTAGCCTGTGATGAGGCTGGGCACGCGCACGCGCTTGCGGATGGTTATGCGACGCTCACCGTTCTGTTTCGGCTCTGAGTTGTAGTGGTCGGGGCGCGATACCGGTTGGCCCGTCAACTTGCCGAAGTGCTTCTCGGCGTTGGCCTGGACTTCATCGGGTCGGACATCGCCGGCAACAACCAGGAGTGCGTTCGCCGGGTTGTAGTGTCGCGCGTACCACTCCCGGACCTTCTCGACCGTGAAGTTGCGGACATCATCGGACCAGCCGATGGTCGGGTTGCGCTCGGGGTTCACGAGCTGCGCGGTCGCGCCGAATTGCTCCCACAGCTCGCCCGCCGGGTGGTTGTCGCGCAGGCGCCGCTCCTCGGATACGACCTGGTGCTCGCTGGCGAACTCGGAGTCTGGGAATACGCAGGTGCCCATCCGCGCAGCCTCGATCTTCATGGCCAGTTCGTAGCGGTCTTTGGCGAAGTCCTCGTAGTAGCAGGTGAGGTAGGTCGATGTGAAGCCGTTGTTGTTGCCGCCAGCCGAGTCGATGATACGATCGAGCTGGCCCGGTTTGTAGAAGTCGGTGTGCTTGAAGGTCATGTGTTCGAGCATGTGGGAAAGCCCGGTGTGGCCCAGCGGTTCGTCGTACGAACCGACTTTGTACCAGACGCTGGTCGTCGCCACCGGGGCCGACGAGTCGACGTAGACGATGATATGGAGTCCGTTCTTCAGGTCGTACTCGAAGACCCGTGACTCGATGTCGGAGGCAGCAGCCAATTGGATGGCTGCCAGTGACGCCAGGAGCGTCAGGCCGAATACAGAATGCCGGATGCCGTGTTTCTCAGGGTCCATTTGCCACCTTTGTCTCTTCTTAGGACGAACTACACCACTACACTGATGTCGGCGTCTGGGGTGCGGAGTTCGCGCCACGGTCGTTCTGCTGAAACTGGCCCATGCCCGGCCGGTTCTCGCGATCCCACTGACCGTGCTGTGACCGATCCGCAACGCGCGGAATTCCAACTTCGGAATCCAACGCCAAGGCATATAGTATGTAGCCTGAATACCATGGAATCAAGTTCGGTCTGGTATCAATTGCCGGTCTTGCCAGCCGGGTTTTTCCGGGTATGCTTCTACTGGGTCCCCGCTGGGCGCGGGGATTGTAGCAGTCGCTTGACAATGAGCGACGATTGACTACAGTGATTCGGGCTCGAGTTTCTGAAGCTAACCAAACGGAGGCTGTTGGTGATCCAGGAGTTTAAAGACGGCGGCGACATAATGTGGTTCCTGCTCATCTGCGCCGTGATGGGCATAGCGCTTTCCATTGAGCGGGCGTACACGCTGACCTTTCGCCTGCGTCTCAACGTGAAGAGATTCGGTCAGGAGCTGATGGATACTATCGGCAAGAACGGCGTGAAGGCCGGCATAGAAATGTGCAACAGCACAAAGAGCCCGGCTGCCCGCGTTCTGGCCGCGGCCCTTGAGAAAGTGGATATGGGCAAGGGCGTGGTCGAGGATGCCATCGTGCGTACGGGCGCCAGCGAGCTGGCGTTCCTCGACCGGGGCATGGCGTTGATCTCCGGGCTGACAACGGTGGCGCCGTTCTTCGGATTCCTTGGTACGGTAACCGGGATGATCGGTGCGTTCAAGGCGGTCGCCGCGGTCGGCGAGGTTGAAGCGACCGTCGTGGCGTCCGGCATCGCTGAGGCGCTGATTACCACCAAGTGGGGCCTAATCGTCGCGGCACCGCTGTCCATCTTCTACATCTTGTTTAGTACTCGAGTGAGCAGTTACCTGCGCGACATGGAGACCGCCTCCGGTGAGCTGATTGATTTCCTGATGGCCAGGGGACTGCTGAAGGAGTAGCCGTGGCCATAAGCCTGAGGAAAAAGGGAGGCGGAGGCGCTCCGAGCATCCCGACTGCCTCGACCGGCGACGTCGCCTTCCTCATCATGATTTTCTTCATGTCCACCAGCATGTTCGCCAAGGAGAAGGGCCTCAAGATCGTCCTGCCGGAACCAACCCCTCCGGGGCAGGAGTCGCAGGTGAAGCTACCCCCCCAGAACCTTCTCAATGTGGGCGTGAACTCGCAAGGACAGGTTCAAGTCAGCCTGGCAAGCGAGCCACAGAAGGCGGAGTACATTGATGTCCCGCAGCTTCGCGAGTTGGTGGTCGACAGGCTGGCAGCGAACAAGGACCTGGTGATCTCGCTCCGCGTCAGCCGGGGCGCGCCGTACCGCGTGATGATCGACGTCTTCGATCAACTGAAGCTGGCCAAGGCAAGTCGCATAAGCCTGCTCCACGTGGCGGATATGGGAGAGGAAGGTGGTCCATGAAGCGGATAGCCCAGAGAAGAGGGCCGCAGCCGGACATACCGACCGCGTCTCAAGGTGATATCGCCTTTCTCCTTATCATCTTCTTCATGGTGGGCACGACTTTCCGCGCCTCGCAGGGCCTGAAGGTGATACTGCCCAACGCCATGTCCACAGAGCGGATACTGAAGAAACGGAACACGCACAGCCTCTGGTTGGACAAGACCGGCAAGGTCTCGGTGAATGACAATCTGGTCACGATCCCGGCGGTCACTCCGGTCATGAGCGAGCGGGTGGTTGAGAACCCGGACCTGGTCGTTGTGCTGCAGGCTGACAAGGATGTTCCCTACGGCCACGTCACCGACGTGCTGGAGGCACTCAAGGCCGCCCGGGCACTGAAGGTCACTTTCGCCACCAACTACGAGATGGGGGGCGGAGGAGGATAATCATGGCAATGAGTACCAGCAGCAGCATCGCCGCGCTGGAGTGGGAAGACAGGTATTACGGACTGGCGATCCGTGTAGCCACGGTCGCCGCGTTTGCCTTCACCATTCTGGCTTTTCTTGTTCTTCCCAAGGAGTTCATCGTTGAAGCCTACAAGCTGAGGAAGTCGATTGAGAGCATAACCGAGACACTGCCGCCGACTCTTCAGGAACTGGAAAAGCCGGCTGAGCCCGTGAAGCCGGCAGTCGTGCCGGTTGCGGCGGCGAATGAGGCAGAAGTCACCGCGACAACCATCGACGCAACGGACGTCGTCGAAGTCGTGAAACGGACCGACGAGACTGATATCCCGGTCGTGCCATTCTGGAAGGTAGAAGTGAAGCCCCAACCCATCAACATCCCGGTGCCGACCTACCCGGATATGGCCCGAACCGCCGGTATTGAGGGCCAGGCGGTGGTTGAGGCGCTGGTCGACACGGATGGTGCGGTCGCCGACGCGCGCATTCTGAAGCCTTCCGGCAACGCGTCACTGGACCAGGCCGCGGTGGACGCGGCGATGAGGTCGAAATTCTCCCCGGCGAAGCAGCGGGACAAGGCGGTGCGGGTATGGGTTTCCATTCCGTTCCGCTTCACGCTGTCAAACTAGGGTGAGACTGACGAGGCGAGAAGCGAAAGTAGCAGCCGTCAGGCCATGGGCCGATGGTCATGCTGACAAACCACAACCTAGGAGGAGTCTGATGAGAAACGTACTATGCTTGGCCTTGCTGGTGCCGATTCTGGCGCTGGCGGCGGGCACGACACAGCCGGTCACGGCGCTCGCGCCGGAGAACGGAACTGCGCAGGCGACCGTAGCGCCTGTGCCGGCAGGCCAGGGGCAGCCGGACGTGGCGATGAAGGCCCTGGTGGGCACGCTCGACACAATCGGCGGCACGACTTATGACTGGTGGACCAACGGTCCGAGGTTGACCGCGATCGTGAATTCGCCGACGTTCGGAGTGCATGCGCTCTGGATGTACTCGACCGCGACCACCGGCACGGATTTCCCGGATCGCAACATGCGGTACAACTTCTACGATATCACGTCGGACGCCTGGAACTGGGTTGATACGGACTACATGCAGTCGGGCGTGAACGTGTTCGACAAGCGGGCAGGATACGGCAACATGCAGGCCGACCCGGCTACCGGGAACGCGATTGTCGGTTCCCACACCTCGGGAACTGGCGGCATAACTCCGAGAGTCGCCAGGGATGCAGCCCCGGGCGCCGGCATCTTCGAGTACGCTGACGGCGAGCCGGTCCTGGGCGTCTGTCAGTGGCCGCCGGTTGCCGTAGGTCAGGATGGCAAGATCAACATCTTCCCCATTACCGATGCCTACGCACTGAGCTACAGTCACATCGCGTCCGGCGCGTGGCCGACGTTCACGACTCCGGTGACGGGGATTGCCCCGACCCCTGGTTTCCCCACCCACAACATCGCCGCCTCGAAGGCGTCGAACAAGGTTTCTCTCGTGTGGGAGATTTCCACCAATGTGCCGGAGGATGCGTACCAGTCGCACAGCACCGATGGCGGTATCACCTGGGACACGCCGTCGAACCTGGTTCCGCCGGTTGCCTTCGGCAACGGTTCTGACACGCTGACCAGTTTCCACATCACATCGCTGTTCCCGTGGTACGATGCGCAGGACAAGTTCCACGTCGTGGCCAACCTGATACCGATGGTGAACGATACCGGCTACATCATCCCATCGCAGATCTGGCACTACTGCCCGGACAATGCCGAGCCGTGGAGCCGCATCCATATCGCGACGGCCGACAGCCTCGGTGCTCCGGTCGGCTACAACGCGACGTACGCCTGCCGGCCGAGCATGGGCCAGGATGACGACGGCAACCTGTTTGTGGCCTGGGAGCAGTTCGACGGCCTGAACGTAGAACAGACGACGTCACGCCTGCGTGCCGATATCTTCGCCGCGCTTTCGGACGACAACGGTGTCACCTGGGGCGAAGCGCTCAAGTTGACCGATGCCGGCACTCATTCGATGCGGTTCCCGGCGGTTATCGATCTGGCAATTGATGGTGGTTCAGATCCGGATACCGTCTGTATCCTGTATGAAGACGATGCCATTGCGGGCTTCTTCGTGCAGAGCGAGGGTCCGGCTACCCCCAACCCGGTTGTGGTCCAGAAGGTGGCAATCACCGATTTTCCGCCACCGGGTGTTGAAGAGCAGTCGCCCGTCAGCCCTGTCGTCCGGCTGGAGGTTGCCGCCACGCCGAACCCGTTCGGAGGGCGCACGTCCATATCCTACGTGTTGCCGCAGGCAGGCAAGGTCTCGCTCGTGGTCTATGACGCTGCTGGACGTCCGGTCCAGACTCTTGCCTCGGGACGTCGTGCTACCGGCCGTTACACCGCAACGTGGGACGCGAAAAACGCCGCTGCCGGCGTCTACTTCTACACGCTCACGAGCGGCAAGGCCTCGATAACCAGAAAACTGATTCTGGCAGACTAGTAGCTACGGCGGGGCGGGCAGCAATGCCCGCCCCGCCTCTTTGGGGTCGGTGCGGCGGGGGTGAGGCGCGGTGCCGAGGCCTGCCTTCCGCACGGTTCACAAACAGGGAGGCAATGTGCGGGCAGATCATGGTGCTCGAGTCAGAAATCGTCGGCTATCCCGAGTCAGACAATCCAGACGGCTGGGTCTGCTTGCTGCAGCGGCGCTGCTGGCCTGCGTTGGTTGCGGGTCTGAGCCGCCGGCTGACTGGCAGTGGTGGCGGACCGCGGACACAGCCGGCGTTAGGACGGAGCTGGCCGGCTGGCGCGGGGTGCTCGATGGGAAGCGGGCGCTGTCCAACCCGGTCACGCTGGATCTGTCGGTCGGTCTTTCCGCGGCTGACAGCACCTCGACCACGGGTCTGACACTCTACAAGTTTGCTCACCTGCTGTCGGTGCGGCCGGAGCCGGCCGAGAGCGTGCACGCCGACGTGTACCAATTCGGCGTGGCGGTCGACACGATTGCGATGATCGATACGTTCTGCCAGGTTGACTATTGGGACAGCCTACAGGGAGCCGGGCTCCGCTTCAGCTATGACAGCCTTTGGCAGGTCACCTTCCGGCCCGACACCCAACCCGACAGCACCGTTGTCTGGCGGGTCCTGTCATCCGAGTTGGTGGGATTCACGACACCGCGGGAGACCTTGAAGGCCTTCGACTGGACCGCGCGCCGGGTCCTGTTTCTGCCCAAGGACAGCGGCGCCGCGACGTACCACTTGCGTCGCATGACCGGATTTGCCGCATTCTGCCCCAGCCCTCAGGACGCCCCGAGTGTGACCACGGTCGTGCTGGCGCGTCCGGGTCGGGTCGACACGTTCTTCTATGCACCGCGTACCGACGGCCGCGGGCTCTACAACCTGCGGTCAGTCGACTCGCTCTACGAGGTCCAGTCGGGCGAACTGGTTGACGTGACGGTCAACACCGGCACGCCGGTCGACACGACGGCTGACCGGAACCGGTTCTTCCTCTCGGTCGGCACGACGCGGACCGACATCACATCTGGGGCTCTGCGTGGCGCCGGGAGCTTCAGCTTTGCTGATACCGGCTACCACAGTGTATACATCGAGGTTGTGCCGCGGTCATCCTATGCCTACAAGGACGCCGCCCACGTCAGTACCACCTGGGCCATACCAGTGCGGGTGAGGTAGGAGGCGAGATGAGGACATTTACAGAGCTCAAGGCCCGCAGGACGAAGTCCGGGTTTCTCTTCATGGCTTTCGTCCTTGCCAGTCTGTCCTTGCCGGCGGCGGCTGAGACCGGACGGATTCAAGGACGGGTCAGTGATACCGCGACCGGCGAGCCGCTGGTCGGCGCCAGCGTGATGGTTGACGGCACGCCTTTGGGCGGGGCCACGGACGCGAACGGCGAGTACTTCATCGCCAACGTCCCGGTCGGGACCGTAACGCTGACCGCATCCTACATCAGCTACCAGTCGCAGCAGCTGACCGACGTACTGGTCATCATCGACCAGACCGTCTCCGAGGACTTTCGTCTGAGCACCGGGCGCATCGAAGTCGGGGCGGTAGTAGTCAAGAGCACCAGGCCGAACATCGTGCGCACCGGCGCATCCTCGGGTGAGGTGATGGACGCGGAGCAGATATCCAAGCTGCCGGTCCAGTCGCTCGCCGACATCGTCAGGATGCAGACCGGCATTGTGACCAGCCCCGCCTACGGTCAACACTTGCGCGGCGGACGGCCGGACGAGGTGGCTTACTTCGTGGATGGAGTCGCGACGTCCGACCCACTCTACGGATACCAGGCGGCGCGGGTCAACCCCGAGGCAACTGCCGAGGTGGTTGTCATCTCCGGAGGGTTCGACGCCGAGTACGGCGAGGCAATGTCCGGTATCATCCAGGTTATCACCAAAGAAGGTAAGGACGTGACCCAGGGCCGATTCGGGTACATCACGGATGAGTTGTTCACCGGAGGGCTGAACTTCGGTGACAACCGCTATGAGGCCTCGGTCGGCGGGACGGCGCCCGGTCTTGGGAGGCTGCGCTACTTCGTGTCGGGCGAGCTCTACTTCAGTGACGACTACAACCCGATGCGCTACAGGCTCTCCCACCAGGACCGGCAGGACTACAAGGGCACGCTCAAACTGACCTACGCCCTGCCGCTGCAGGAGGGCATGCGCATCACCGCCAATGGTTTCGTGTCGCGCGAGCAGTACGGTCTCTACCCCTACACCCGCGACGACGAGAACCATCTCGGTTTCAAGTACAACCTCGACCATTTCTTGTCGCGGCGCGAGCGCGTGAAGAAGGCCGACATCTCGGTGAACCACATGCTCACCAAGGGCACGTTCTACACCGTGCGACTCGGCTACTTCGGCGACAGCCGCGGCCAGTCGGTGCGCGACCTGGAACGCGAGGCGACCGAGCGCAACTACTCGCTTCGCTTCTGGGAAGACTACATCTTCAAGGCTGAGGATACGGTCCTCAAGGATACCTCGGTGCTTTTCCATCCGATGCCCGGATACGTCGAGCAGTCGAAGTCCAACACCAGGAATCCCTGGGGCGTGTACAACCTCTTCTATGGCGCAGGCGACTACCGCGGCTTCCTGCTGCACTGGGCGGATGTAGTCACACTGAAGGGAGATATCACTCACAACATCGGCAAGACGCACGAGCTCAAAGTCGGTCTCGAGGCGCGCCAGAACTACCTCAGTCGCCGCTACAATTCACTGCCCTGGGACCCGGACCCGTTCGTTGACTCCTATGACGTGCACCCACTCACTGGGGCGGTTTTCGTGCAGGACCGGATGGACTTTGAGGACCTGGTTGTGCGGGCAGGGCTGAGGTTCGACTACCTGGACCCGGATGCGTGGAAGCGGGCCGACCCGACCGACATCGAGGACACGACCCTGGTGAAGGCGAAGCAGAAGTTCAAGCTCTCGCCGCGGCTCGGGGTTTCGTTCCCGATTGCTGCCGAGACCAAGTTCCGGTTCAGCTACGGGCATTTCTTTCAGACTCCGTCCTACCAGTATCTATACAACAATATCACTACCGCGGCCTACTCGCGCGGCAACCAGATCATCGGCAATCCGGACCTTCTGGCGCAGCAGACGATCGCCTACGAACTGGGTCTCGAACAGGAACTGACACCGGTGTTGGTAGCGGATCTGACCGCCTACTACAAAGACATCTTCGACCTGATGGGGACCCGGTTCACTGAGGCGGTGCCGATGGGGTACTACCCGCTCGTGAACGAGGAGTACGGCAGCGTGCGCGGGTTCGAAGTTGGGTTGCAGAAGGCGCTCGAGCAGTTCTGGACCGCGCGCGTTTCCTACGGTCTGTCTCTGGCTCGCGGGACCGCGTCTTCGACCTACGAGTGGTACTATGAGCGCTACCGCTATGGTGTGGACCCGGTTACCGGCCTCGAGTTAGAGCCGCCCCGCCGCGACTACGCTCTCGAGTTCGACGAGCGGCACAACGCCAAGGTCAGCCTCGGGTGCGATCTCCCCGGTGACGTGACCTTCATCCCGGCCCGCGATGTCAGCGGCACCATCATGCTCAGCTACGGGTCGGGCCTGCCCTACACGCCGCGAGAAATCCGCAAGCTGAATGCAGGGCGCCAGACGGCGGAGCGGAATTCGGCCCGGATGCAGGGGCGGCTCAATGCCGACCTCCACGCGTCCAAGTTCATCCGGCTCGGGGGGCTCCGGCTGGGCCTGAACGTAACGGTCACCAACCTGTTCAACAACCAGACCGTGCAGTGGGTCTACGGTGCCACCGGCCTGCCCGACGACGACGGCTACATCAGTACCTACTCGCCCGCCAACTGGATTCTCGACCCGGACGTGACCCTGCTCAATACCTCCAAGTACAATGCGGTGCGCGACCATAACCACGACGGCTACATCACCGACCAGGAGGAATACGTCGCCTACAAGATGGGTTATCTTGACTTTGTTGACGACCCGGCCAACTGGGGCGCGCCCCGGCAGATCAAGCTGGGCGTGACGCTTGAATTCTAGGAGGTGGAGATGAAACGCCTGGGGTACATAGGACTCTTAGGACTCACAGGATTTGTCGCTGTTGCTTCGCTGTTCGCGCGGACCGCGCCCGGCGCTCCCAAGCCTTCGCGCCTCTACGACTTCAAATGGTACCAGGCGAACCAGTGGAAGCTGCCGATTACGAACTACGGCACGTTCGGCTACGCAATCGGCCGAGCGGGCGGCGAGTGGCCGGCTGGTTCCGGCGACATGTACATCTACGGAGCCGGTATCTGGATCGGTTGCATCAAGCGCACCGCAGCGGGCAAGGACACACTCGTGTCCAACGGCTACAACCCCAACTCGGGCAAGTCGGAGATGACTCCCGGCTGCTACGACAACGCCCCGGGGGGATACGGCTCGCGTGACTTCGAGCGCTGCTACATCTACCCCGACGACTGGCCGGCGAATCGGGTTCTCTTCCCTGCCGCGCTCCAGGAGTCGGTGGAGACGCCGCTGCGCCTTCCCCAGGGAGACGATACGCTCAAAGGCTACTTTCACCCCATCCCGCAGAACCCGGTTTCGGTCGCTGATGCCTGGACCGTGTTCAGCGACCGCGATCCGGCGCTCCACACCGCCGGCAAGTCACCGAGACCGATGGGTTTCGAAGTCTATCAGACCACCTACGTCTGGACTCTGCCCTGGAACCGCGACATCGTCTTCTTCAAGTACGATGTGAAGAACCGTGACACCGCGACGTTGAACGACCTTTACCTGGGTGTGGCTTGCGACGCGGACGTGGGCAACGCGACCGATGACCGCTGCGGACTCATCCTGCACAAGCACGTCTTCAACAAGGACCGTTCGGACTCGGCCTATGCCGATAACCTGGGCTACGTCTATTCCGAGGATGCAGTTCCGAGCGGATTCGTCGGTTTCGACTTCCTGCAGAGTCCGTTCCGGACCTGGCCGGACGGCACGTGGCGGGAGGCAGCCGACACCATGCAGTTCTACCCCAACGGCCGGGACGATAACGGCAACGGCCTGATTGATGAACCGTCCGAGGGCGTCCAGGTGGGCATGTCTGCGTTCAAGATATTCATTCTTTCCAACGATCCCACGAACGATTTCGCGCAGTACCTGGCGCTCTCCGGCCACGACTGGGATCCGCCCTATGACTACAATCCGTTCGACTCGATCGACGCGACGCCCGAAGACAAGCGGTTTCTGCAGGCGACCGGTCCCATCACCCTGAAGCCGGGGGAGATGACCACGGTTACCATCGCCATGATCGGTGCGGAGGCCGACCGGACCGGTGATCCTTCGACCTGGCCCTATGGCCTGGCGCTGGCATCGCAATCGGCGCAGGCGGCCTACGACAACAACTGGGTGATGCCGGGGCCCCCGCCCGCACCGAATGTAACCTTGATCCCGGGCGACGGGCGCGCGACGCTTGTCTGGGACGAACTGCCGGAGACGGCCAAGGACCCGTTCTTTCCGATTGCCGGAGTCATGAATCCGCACTACATCCTGCAGGACTTCCAGGGGTACAAGGTCTACCGGAGCCGCTCCGGCCAGCCCGGAGACTGGCAGCTCCTGGGGCAGTGCGACAAGAGTGACGGCATCACGTGGCAGGATACGACCACGGTTGAGAGCCTGCGCACCAACGCTTCTGACGCAGGTCTGTACCACAGCTTCGTTGACTCCAGCCGGCTGCGGCTCGGGTTTCCCTACCACTATGCAGTGACCGCCTTCGATATCAACTTCCTCTCCGACACGCTGATCGGCGGCAGCCACGTGCCCAGGGAAACGCTCTCGCTCGAGTCCGGGCTGACGCCGCTGCGGGTGACGCCGCGGACCGAGCCGGGCAACCTCAGGCCGCCCCGGGACAGCACCTATCAAGTGTCGGGCAACCCCCGTATCCCGCTCGGAATAGCGCCGCTGGCGCTCGCGCCCTACGCGGTCCGGGAGGAAACATACCGGATCCAGTTCGGCAGCCAGCTGTTCGACTCGGCCACGCGCCGGCCCTTGTACCGGTACTGGGTAACAAACAGCGCGGGTGACACGGTGCAGCCCGAAACCCGCTTCGTCGTGTACATCGACTCGGTCACCGACACCCTACGCTTCATGCCCACGGTGTTCGGCAACATCATCACCAGCATACAACGTGTGGTGCGGGCGCCGGGTGATACGGCAGTTGACACCACCTACGCCTGGCTGCCTGTCATCCAGATGACGATGAAGCTCAAGCTCGACCAGATACCGACGCAGTTTTTCGACCGGGTCAAGATCACGACCAACACCGGTGCGTACCCCGAGGAGTCGCTCGCGCTCCGCGACGACGCGGGCAACAACCGGGCGCTCTGGGCATATCGCGGCTCAGACTACCGCATCGTCTGGAAGAACCGGGGCGCGACGCGCACGGCCGAGGTCTACGATCTGGACAACGGGCTCGCCGTGCCCTACCGCTACCTGAAGCGCATGACCGAGGGCGACTCGGCCGACGGCTGGGCGCTGCAGACGCTCACCGACGCTGCCGACTCGATCGTCCTGGGCCAGACGCGGTTCTTCTACGTCTGCGGCTGCCGGTTCGCGTTCCGTGGCGGTGGCGCGATCCAGACCCTGCCGGCCGACGGCGACACCTGGGTTGTCTACGGCAAGGTGCTGACGCCGGCGCCCATCCTCGCGGCCTGGGACGTCAGTTTCGCGCCGATGGAATACCTGCCGACGATGGCCAAACTGGACGTCAAAGTCGTGCCCAATCCCTATCTCGTGCGCAACGAGTGGGAGCGCCACCCCGACTTCCGCAAGCTCAAGTTCATCAATCTGCCCAGCCACTGCTTCATCTACATCTACAATCTGGCGGGCGACCTTGTGAAGACAATCGAGCATCACGATACCAGGCCGGAGGCGGGCAGCCTGCCGAACCAGTTCGGCGGCGACGAGGACTGGGACCTGCTGAACGAAAGCCGGCAGAAACCGGCTCCCGGCGTGTACCTCTTCCACGTCAAGTCCGACCAAGGCAGCCAGACCGGTAAGTTCGTACTGATCTACTAGGGAAGGAGGGAAACATGACAAACACGGAACCCGAAGCACGAAACCCGAAGCCGCTGGCCCGTCGTGTCCCGATCCTCTTCTCCGTCCTGGCGCTCCTGGCGTCCCTGGCGGTTCCCTCTTTCGCTGTCTTCACCAAGATCGGGATGGCCGGGCTGCCCTTCCTGAAGATCGGCGTAGGCCGGTGCGCCGGGATGGGCGGAGCTTTCGTTGCCGTGGCCGACGACGCGACCGCAGCGTTCTGGAACCCGGCCGGGCTGGCGCTGCTCCAGAAACGGTCTGCCGTTGTCAACCACATCGACTGGGTGGCAGACATCAACCACGAATACCTTTCAATCGTCATGCCGACCAAGGTCGGCAACTTCGGAGTCTCGGTGACGGCACTCTCACTGGGAGGTTTCGAGGAGACCACCGTTGATACGTTCCAGGGCACGGGACGGACCTTCACGGGCAGCGATCTCGCGGCGGGAGTCTCCTATGCCCGGATGTTCACGGACAAGCTCTGTTTCGGGCTCACCGCCAAGGTGGTATCCGAACAGGTCTGGGACGTCGGAGCAGCGGGGGCGGCATTCGATTTCGGTGTCCACTACAACACAGGCTGGCGCAACCTGCGGCTGGCGATGGCCATCGTCAACTTCGGGCCCGACTTGAAGTACTCGGGCGGTCTGCTCGACTTCACTCACGAGCCCGGCTGGTCGTGGCCCTGGTCGCGCGAACCGATTCCCGGTACCTACCTGACCGAGACTTTCCCGCTGCCGGTGACGTTCCGGTTCGGCGTGGCCTACGACTTCTTCCGCAACGACAATTCCTATCTGACAGCGGCCGCGGACCTGAACCACTTCAATGACGTCAATGAGAAGGTCAACGTGGGGTTTGAGTACAACCACAGACCGGTAAGTCTGCGCGCCGGGTACATCCTCAACACTGACTTCAACTACGCGCGTGATGTCGGCT
The DNA here is from genome assembly GCA_016867815.1 of candidate division WOR-3 bacterium. Taxonomy (NCBI): domain Bacteria; kingdom Pseudomonadati; phylum Caldifarciminota; species Caldifarciminota bacterium. The sequence continues at coordinate 28,185 of VGIR01000028.1, forward strand.
GGACCACCGGGCTCTCGGCCGGCGCCGGTTTCCGGTTCACGCCCGTTGCGGGGCTGGGCCTCAACTTCGACTACAACTACCGGGACCTTGGTCGCCTCGGCGGTTCCCACCGCGTGACCCTCTCTCTGGACTTCTAGCCAGCAGCACAGTCCAACCGGCCCGGAGTCCTGGCTCCGGGCCGGCCCTTTCGAGCCGGTTCAGTATCTGGCGAGAGGGAGAGGGGGCCGGTAAGAGAGAGCCCGAGAGAGACGGACGGCTATTGCGTGTTCAGAGGCTGAGTGCGCAGGGCGGCGGCTGTTTCACTGACGAGTTCCTCGATCAACTCGTGGACCGAGACTATCTTGTTGCACCGCCAGGCGTTTGCTCCGCACATGGCGTACCCGTCCTGCATCTGGCCTCTGTAGCTCGCCACCAGCGCTTGGGCTATGCAGTATCCGGCCACTGCCGGCTCACAGGTCAAGAGACAGTGGTAGGGGCAGCCGAAGTTGACCTTCTCACCCTTGAGGTAGCGATCCACAAAGTCATTCTTGATCACCCTCGCTGGCATGCCTACCGGGCTGTGGATGACGGCGATGTCCTCCTCGCGGCAATCGAGGTAGGCCTGCTTGTAGGCGTCAGAGGCATCGCACTCGTGAGTGCAGACGAATCTCGTGGCCATCTGGACTCCGGATGCGCCCAGCCGGAGAAACCTGGCGATGTCGTTGCCGTCATAGATGCCGCCTGCTGCCACGACGGGGATGCCGCCATACTCGCGTGCCACGACCAGAACCTCGGTGACCAACCGTTCGAGCCGATGGTTCTCGAGATTTTCGATCTCCTCGTGTGAGAAGCCGAGGTGGCCGCCGGCCAGGGGTCCTTCGACTACGAGCGCGTCGGGCAGCCGGTTGAACCGGCGCTGCCACGTCTTGCAGATCAGGCCCGCGGCCCGGGCCGATGAGACGATAGGTATCAGCTTGATGTGCCGGTCGGATATCAGCCCGGGCAGCTTCAGCGGCAGGCCGGCACCGGAGATGATTGCGGCCGCGCCTTCTTCGCACGAAACCTGGGCGAGGTTATCGTAGATGGTCAAGGCACACATGATGTTCACGCCGATCGGATTGCTGGTGTGCTCCTTCGCCTTGCGGATTGCCTGGCGCAGGCCGATTTCCGTGCGTTCGGAGTAGCTCGGCGTCATGTCGTCCAGTTCCTCGCCCAGACCGACGGTGGCGATTACCCCGAGCGCGCCCTCGTTCGCGACGGCGGAGGCCAGCCGTGACGATGATACCCGGACTCCCATCCCGCCCTGGATGATGGGCGGGTTGATGACGAGGTCGCCGATTATCAGGTCGGGAAGCTCTTTGGCCGTCGTCACTCCGTATCCTCCACTAGGGCGGAAATCCGCCGATTGCTTTGAACGGGAACGTTTTGCACGAGGATGGCTGAGTATACTTAGCGACGGGCACTAGTCAAGCCTGCGCCGTTCCTTGAAGGAGAGAGGGATCGAGGGATCAAGGCATCAAGGGATCGAGTGGCTGGAAGCGGTCAGCCGGCTACTTCTTCAGCTTGAAGTCTGCCGTCATTATGCCTATCACGCCGCCGACTAGCAGGCCGACGGGTATGGCCATCAAGGCCATCGCTATTGCCAGCCCGCCCCTCAAGTCTGCGCCTGGTCCGCCCGTGCCGGACACAAGGCCCCAGGCAAGCAACGCGGAAATCAGGGCGCCGAGAATGCCCCCGCGCAGACCGCCAAGAAACCGCTGGCGCTCGCGTGTCTGGGGCCCTGGCCCGGCAGACTCACCAGCGGGTTCGACTGACCTCTATTCCTCTTCCGGCTCGGTCACGGCTCGATTCTAGGATTGACGGAAACCGATGTCAAATCGGCGGGGGAGAGCCTGAGGCTGGTGGCTTGCGGCCTGAAGCTTGCAACTGCGACGCAGTCGTCTGCTCGGAATCCGAACCGTCGTGACCACCGATCTCAGAATCCGCCACTGCGTTCCTCGGATCCGCGCAGCCTGCGGCGCATAACAGGCCTGGTTGGTCGTCGCCGCGCGACTTCCCTAAAACCTTCCCGCTCATACATGTGCTTGGCGCCGAACCACATGAAATCGTCGTGGCTGCGAGTCTTCTTGTCGATGGGATAGGACTCCAGCAGCCTGGCGCCTTGCGAACGAGCGTAGGCGATTGCGCCCCGCAGCAGCGCCCGGGACACACCTTTGCCCCGCTCCCTACGGTCGACGAAGAAGCAGACGATCGACCAGACCGGCTTGTCGTCCACCGGCCTCATCACCTGCGAACGCTGGAGCCTTTCGTAGTCCTCACGCGGTCCGAGCGATATCCAGCCGACCGGTCTGCCATCCTTGTAGGCGAGCAGCCCAGGCACGACGTCCCGGTCGACAAGCGCCTTGAGCGCCCGCTTGTTCTTGTGACCCGCGGCGCTGGTCGCGCTCGCGCCTGGTTTGCGGTAGTACATGCACCAGCAGCCACGGACGATGGAACCGCCCGGACGGGTGAAGAGATCAACCAGATCGGGCCAGCGAGCGCTCATGAGAGGAAGGACGGTGAGTTTCACGGGCGGCGATGGCGAGCACTGCCCAGACGAACGCCGGGGCTGGTGCTCAGCAGGGAACTATTCAGCACAGTTTCACTCGGATTCTAGGTCTCGCGGGCGGGGATGTCAAATCGGCGGGGGAGGGTGTGCCGCTTGCGGCCTGAGGCTCCTGGGTTGGCGGGTAGCCCCTAGCCTATCTCACTTGGTGATTCCACATGCGCAGCGTGTCTGGCGGTCGAATGACGATTGTGTGTGGGTCAGACCATGAGGAGACTGCATCGCCGGTGTCCCTTGCCTGTGCCCGTACTCCATAGGTGTCGGCGACCGACCATGCGTGGGCTATCGTTGTCGGCATCCCCGAGGCCTGGAACTGGCCCCAGTTGGAGGTGTCGCCGTCGCCCCACTCGAACCTGATGCACACCGGCATGCTCTCGGGATGCGTGCCATAGGCGGTGAAACAATAGGCGGAATCCACGCCCCCTTGGTCGGGGCCTACCGGTTCACCCGGCGTGTCTGGTGGCAGCCGGAGCGTATCCGGAGGCAGTATGACGAGCACATGCGGGTCCGACCATTCGGAGAGGGCATTGCCCGTGTCCCTTGCCTGTGCCGTTAGCCCGTAGGTATCCGCTGTTGACCACGCGTGGCTCACCCGTACCGACTCACCGGAAGCGACGAAAGGGCTCCAGTCGGAAGTGTCGTTGTCACCCCATGCGAACCTGATCGCGATATCGATGCTGTCAGGGAGGAAGGCGACTGTCGCAAAGGCATAGCTAGAGTCCTGTCCTCCACGGTCTGGCCCCGTCGGTGTTGACGGCGGGTCGGGCGGTCGGCCAACCACTATATGCATTGGCGGTACGTCGGGCCAGTCCGAACTAAGAAGCCGCTGGTCTCTTGCTTGAGCGGATACCCTGTAGCTGCCCGTACTGGACCACACATGCGTCACCGCGACCGTGTCACCGCTCGCGAACCAGTCGGTCCAGTTCGAAACCGTGGAATCGCCCCAGTCGAAGCGGACGGCCACACTGTCGCCGTCGGGATCGGTGGCGACCACTGAGAAGGTGTAGGTTAAGTCCTTGACAAAGTGCCCGGGTCCGGCCAACATGGCCGTCACCACCGGCGGGTGGTTCTTCTTGCAGCTCACCAGCAGCAGCGTAGCTGTCAGCAGCAGGAATATCTTCTTCACAGGACCTCCTGTTCGCTGTCACATGATAGAACTGCATTCCGGTGTTGTCAACCGTCTTCTCGCCCAACCGGGTCAAGGCCAATGGCGCTGTCAGCCGACGGCAGACGCCCGACGGCTACCGGCTCACGGCTGACAGCTTGCGGTTTGGGGCCAGTGGGCTACGCCCGCGCCAATCTGCAGTCTGTAGCCGGCAATCTGTAATGCTCCAACGTGCTGCCTACTGTATGCTGTGTGTTGTCAGTTGACAGGCTTCGGATTCATAAGAATGGAGGAGGTGTCCCGTCACGGAATAGGTGACTGTCCCTCATCCGCCATTTCCCTGCGAACCATCATCCCTGGTTTGCTCCGCCCGACGCGTGAGCGAGGAGCAGTCGTTACTGCCCAGTGATCCGGAACTCGGTCCGCCGATTCCTGGCCATACCATCGTCCGTATTGTTCGGGGCGATGGGTTGCGTGTCGGCGTAGCCGTGGGCGGTGAGCCGCTCCGCCGCAATGCCCCACGTTGCGGTCAGGTACTGCCTCACTGCGTCGGCCCGCGCCTGCGACAGTTCCCAGTTCGATGGAAACTCTGCAGTGGCGATCTCGCGCGGGTCGGTGTGCCCTGCCAACTCAACCGTGATGCCGGGATTGGTCCTGAGTATCTCTCCGGCCCGGGCAAGCACCGAGTCGAACTGGGGCAGCAGGTCGGCTTTCCCGGTTTCGAAGTTGATACCACGCAGCACGATTGTCTGATGGTGCCTCACCAGGTAGAAGTCCTTGTTCGTGACGCGACCGGGTTCCACCTTGAGCGTGCACTTCTGCGCGACGTATTCGTCGCTCGGCCCGGTCGCGGTCATTTCATACTCACCGGCCGGCAGATTGCGCAGCGCGTAGCTGCCCAGCAAGGCATCGGCCGTCGTGCTGCTCTGCACCAACCCGCGATAGGCGACGTTGCCACCGATCGGCTTGCGGGTGCCGGCATCCGCAACCACGCCGGTGACCGCACCGTAGGCAGGTGGACTCAGGGCGATGATTGCGGTCTGCTCGCGGTCACCCTCGACAGACACCGAGTCTACACTCGGCAGGTAGTTCGTGCGGCTGGTGTAGATGACAAGGTCGCCGGATTGAAGCCGCGTCAGCAGGACTTCGCCGGTGATCCCGGTCTCGTAGTTTCTGGAAATCACTCCGGTCGTGGCCACGCTGGCGGCAAGCGGCCGCATGGTCGTCGCGTCAACCACCTTGATCCTGACTCTGCCCGACCCTTTCCGCGCGAATGTCGACCGCAGGCCGATGCGGTGCGCTATCCCGAGCTTGCCGTAAGGAGTGATCGCGTAGTCCAGGCTGAGCGGACCAACGTTGACGCCGAGGCCTGCGGTCAGGCCACTGAGCACTCCCAGCGTGCCCAGGTCCTGCGGGCCGGTCCGATATCCCAGTCGAACCGCAAGTTCGGGAACCGGCAGATACTCGACGCCGGCGTGCAGCGACGGGGCATTGTCCATCGTCGCGATGACGTCCAGCACCGCATTGACCGGGCCGACCGCGAGGCCGCCGCCGACGCCGGCCTCGATCGGCATCGGTTCGCCACCCGCGCCGTACGCCGCAAATCCGATGTTCCGGCCGGTCGCACCGAGCCGGAGATACGGCAGCGGCCGACAGGCGAAACCGAGGTCGATCGCTCCGCCGTAGCCGGAGGTCGTGTACAGGACCTGGTAGAAGCCCTTGAGGGCAACGCCGACCTGGTAGTTGGGAGCGACCGAGAGGCCGTAGCCGATCGACATGGCGCCGTTCCAGGTTCGAAAGGTGTCGCCGGGGACGTTGTTGGCGTCCCAGAACTCGACTCCCGGTTCACCGCTGTAGACCAGGCCCAGGCCGAGCGCACCTTGCCCCGAAGGGAGTGCCGCGTGTATGACCTCGTCCTTGATTCCCGCAAACCACTGGTGGTGCGAAAGCGCGCAGTGGTAGGATTGCGCCCGGCCCAGCCCGGCAAGATTCCAGTAGATGGCGCTGGCATCTTCGACCGCGCCGATCCCGGCACCGCCCATCGCGGCCAGTCGTACCCCTTGCTCAATCTTCAGCACTGGCATGACCGAAGTGCCCGGCTGACCGAACCCGACAACACCGAACAAGACGACGATTCCGGCAAAGCTACCCATCTCTTACTCCCTTGTAACCACCAGTTTCTTGCGGATGCGGTCGGTCTTGCCCGAGTGCACATAGTCGAGCAGGTACTCATACGTGCCGGGGGCGATTGTGCGGCCGTGGTCGTTGACGCCACTCCAGTCCAAGAAGTGGACTCCGGCCGCGAGGTCGGCGTTC
>VGIR01000029.1 GCA_016867815.1 candidate division WOR-3 bacterium
ATCCAAAGCCGCCGGCGATAGACGCCGAGTATCGTCTTCTCTCATTACTCACAGTATACACCAAACCGACTCCCATGTCAAACATTTTATGCTCTGATTAGTAACCACCGCAAGGCAGCGATTCTACAATACTGTGGGATGGCGCGGGAGCGGGCTTTCGGGCCTATGTGCTTGAGGTTTGAGGCGTTAGGCTTGAAGCTGACGAAATGACTCCTGCACCTGAGGGAATACCCCGCGCGTCGTTTGCATGGTTGTGTCGTACATCGTTTATCGTTCAGTCCCGGACGTTGCCCCGACGGCGGAATCGGGAGGAGTCCGGGGAGGAACGTCCATCGTTGTATCGTCTATCGTACATCGTGCAGCCCAAGCTTCTGTCCGGCGGTTTGTGCTACGGACTCTTCTCCGGTGAGTCCGGGCACTTGCGGCCCGAGCAGCCGTCGAGACAGCAGTCGAGGTTGCATGCGGGTCAGTCTCCAGGTTCGCCTGCCGGGCCATGCGCGGAGGCGATGCAGACTGCAGAATGCAGACAGCAAAATGCAGAATGGCGGACCGGAACGCGGCAGTGGCGGAGCCGGATAGACCAGAATCCAGAACGCAGGAACTGGAATCCTGACCGCAGAATTGCAGGACCGGCAAGCATCCACCGCTGCCACAACATATGGTATGAGGTCGAATCCAGACCACAATTCTGCCGGGGAGTGGACGGCCCACAGGCCGCATGGGGGGCTGCCTCGGCCTATGCAGCTCGGCATGCCACGGGACATGCAACCAGTCGAGCATCGACTCGTGAATCGACTGATGGAACGCAGCGTGGAACTGCCGGCGCGACGATTGGTGCAACGTCTCATGCAGCGCACGGTGCAACGCAGCAAGCAACTTCTGATGCAGCTCGCGATGCAGCTCATGATGCAGCTATCGACGAACTGACCGATGCAGTCTAGCACGCCGTGAACGGTGGGTCTGCCGGTGCTTCGATCCCTGCTTCGCCGTATGCTTCGCGAGACGCAACCGCGCCTTCAGCGCGAGGGCGCAATCTGCCCGGAGCGTACGTTGTTCGTTGCCAAACGAGCGCTGCCGAAAGGCGCTCAGGCAGGCGTACGCGTCTTGGCCTGAGGCTTCGCCTTCCTTGCGACCGGCCGGAGTCCGGAGACGTAGTCGAGTGACTCGCGGAACAGGGATTCGAACCGGCGCAGGTCTGCGGCGCGCCCGGGCTTCAACATCACCCAGGCGGCCATCTGCTTGCCACGCGGCGTGAAGGGGACGAAGCCGGGCTTCTTCAGTATCTCTGCCGCCCGTTGCGGTGGCAGTTTGAAGCCTACACCCGGTCCGTACAGGCAGGCAAAGAGCTTGCCGCCGGTCCAGTAGCCGGGAAAGCCGAACATCTTGCCGGCCCGGGCGCCGGGCAGTTTGAGCAGCATCTCATCCAGAACCTGCTTCTGGGCGACGTCGAACTCGACTTTCATCTCACCTTCCTACTTCGTATGGACGACCCTGCGACAACTAGCAGTTGGAGCGCTTAGCTTTCGGCCCAGACAAACTAGACGCCTCGCGAAGTAACGCACGTCACTCGGGCCGCACCGCGATGAACACTTCGTACGTCTCTCCGCCGACAGGCGGCTCGACATGCTCCCGAATCGTGGCCGTGAAGCCCCGGGCCTGAAGCAGGCGCAGCCACGTGGCGCGCGGGAAGAGCCCGGTCACGTGCCGGTCGTACTCCACCTTGACCCCGTCTTTGTCCCGCAGGATGTAGGCGAAGTCCGTGGTCACCAGGGTATCTCCCGGGTCGGGGTCGTAGGCCCACTCAAGGTAGCGCAGGCTGCGCAACATGCGGTCGTGCCCGCCGTGAGACGTGCTCGGCTTGAATGTCTCGGTCACATGGTCGGGACAGAAGAGCGCTGCTCCGCCCGGTTTGAGGTGAACCCACGCTGTCTCCATCGCCCGGGCCAGGTCCGCTTCCGTTAGCATGTATCCTACGGCATCGTGGATGAACACGGCGTCGAACCGGCGGCCCAGCCTGACCTCACGCATGTCGCCGTGGACGTGCTCGCACTCAGGGTTCAACGACCGGCTCACGCGCAACATTCCCGGCGAGAGGTCCACCAGCGTCAGTTCGCAGTGTGTCTTCAGATGGGACGCGTTGTTGCCGCCGCCCGAGCCGAGCTCGAGCATTGTCTTCACCGGAATCAGGCTTGCTTCGTTGATGCACTGCCAATAGAACGCCGCCTCGCTCGCGTAGTCGTCCGGGCTGGAGAGCAGCGGCCACCACGCGGCCATGTCGTCGTAGAGACGGGGCAGTGGACCCACGTCGGGTGCTACCTGTTGATCACGACCTTGGTGACGGCGGACGCTTCACGCGCAACGCCTGACGCCGCATGCACGAAGTAGACGCCGGGAGCGAGGCGGGAGACGTCGTTCGGGCCGGGCTTCAGGTCGAGCACCTTCCGACCATCGGAAGTGATGAGCGATGAGTGATGAGCCATGAGCGAGGCAGGTAGACGCAGCACGCCGCGGACGATGGTGATGAAGCTGGTCTCGGCGGCCCCGGACAGACGGCGCGGTGCTTCCTCGACACCGGTCAGTGCCGAGTCGCGCAGCACCGAGATGGTGAAACCGCGGTAGTCCGCCGAGTAGACCCGGTTCTGCTGCGGGTTCAGGCAAAGGTCAGAGGGCCCGCTGCCGCTGCCGATGGTCGTCAGCACCGAGTCGGACACACAGTCAATCACCGTCACTTTGCCGCTATCGTAGGTGGCGACGTATACCTTGTTGTTTGTGGAGTTGTGGAGGATTGGCCAGGGCCCGCCGACCGCGGGAACCGTGGCGACAACCGTGTCCGCAGCGCAGTCTATCACGGTCACGTTGCCGCCGGCGTAGTTCGCGCAGTACGCCTTGTTATTGGTCGCGTTGTGGCAGATGCCCTGCGGAGCGTCGCCCACCGCCACGGTGGCGACGGCCGTGTCCGCCGAGCAGTCTATCACCGTGACGTTGTCGCTCATGTCGTTCGCAACGTATACCGTGTTGTCGGTCGGGTTGTAGCAGGTCGCCCAGGGGCCGTCGCCCACGGGGATGGTGGCGACGACCGAGTCGGTCACGCCGTCGAGCACGGTGACGTCGTCGCTGTCGTAGTTGGAGCAGTAGACCTTGTTGTTGATGAAGCTGTAACAGACGTAGTAGGGACGGCTGCCGGTCGCGACCGTGGCGATGACCGTGTCCGTCGTCCCGTCAATCACGGTGACGTTCCCGCTGCGCTGGTTTGCCACGTAGATTTTGTTGCCGGCCAGGTTGTAGCAGAAGAACACCGGCCCGTCACCCGCCGGGACGGTAGCCACCACCGAGTCCGTCGCGCCGGCAATGACGGTCACGTTGTCGCCGGCCGTGTTCGCGCAGTAGACCTTGTTGTTGGTCGGGTTGTAGACGAGCGAGTTGGGTCGATTGCCCGCGGTGACCGTCGTGACTATCTGGTTCGTCTCGCCGTCAATCACGGTTACGTTGCCGCTCCGATTGTTCGCGCTGTAGACCTTGTTATCGGTCGGGTTGTAGCAGACGGCATTGGGGTACGACGAGTCCGGCAGGACAATGGTCGTTTCCAGCCACTGGGCGGAGACGGCTGACAGCAGGCAGCTTACGGCCAACAACAAAGACAGCAGCTTCAACGGTTCCTCCTATTCTGTTACGACGACTCTGTGAACTCTCGAATCCCGGATTCCGCGACGCCTGGGATCCTCACGGACGAAGTATACCCCGGGCGCCAGCGAACGCACGTCGTTCGGGCCGGGCTTGAGGTCTAGCACCTTTCGACCATCGGAAGTGATGAGCGATGAGTGATGAGTGATGAGTGAGGCAGGCAAACGCAGCACGCAGCGGACGATGGTGGGCAGCAAATCGCCGATGGTGCGCTCGACGCGCTCTTCAGCGACCCAACTGGCACCGCCGTCCGTGGTCCGGATGAGTACGCCGGCATGGCCGCAGGCGTAGCCGTTGAGGCCGTCGGCGAAGTCGACCGAGTTGAGGTCGGAACCAGTTCCTGACGCCTGCTGCTGCCAGGTCGCGCCGCGGTCAGTGGTGCGGATCACCGTACCGACGGCGCCGACCGCGAATCCGGTGTCGTGACCAACGAACCGGGCCGAAGCCAGCCAGAGGCCGGAACCGGTAGACTCGGGAAGCCACGACGCGCCGCCGTCGGTGGTCCGGATCGCGACGAGTGGGCCGCAGGCGAATCCGGTCCGGCAGTCGCCGGCAAAGGCGACCGACAGCAGGCGGGAGCCGGTGCCCGAGTTCTGCACCGTCCAACTGCTGCCACGGTTCGTCGTCTTCAGCACACGGCCGGAGTCGCCGACCGCGAAACCAGTGTCGGTGCCGCTTGGGAAGCAGACCGAGAAGAGGTCGACTCCGACCCCGGAGGTTTGCCCTGCCCAATTGGCGCCGCCGTCGGTTGTCAAAGCAACCATCCCGACCTCGCCGACCGCGTAGCCGGTGTCCGGACCGGAAGGGAAACTGATGGAGCGGACCGGCCGCGTCAGGCCGCTGCCGAGCAGAGCCCAGCTCTGACCCGCATCGGTCGTCCGGTAGAAGGCGGCGCCGCTCGTGCCGCCGCCGGCGTAGCCGGTTGCGCTGCCGGCCGGGAAGTCGAGTGCGTAGAGCGTGTAGGTGAACTGATGCGGCAGCGCCGACCAGGTCTGGGCAGCATCAACGGTCCGGAAGACGGTACCGGTCGACGTAAGCCCGGTCGTGAATCCGGTGTCGGACCCGCTCGGGAAGCGGACCGCCCACAGGTCTTCACCGACGCCGATGTTCCCAGGGATCCAGCCGGCTGCGGCCAGGCTGATCGCGAGAAAGAGGGTCAGCAGCAGTCGTGATTTCATCGGGGCTCCTATCTTTGGACTATGAGCTTGACGGAGAAGCGGACTGATTGCAGGAAGTAGACCCCGGGCGCGAGGCGGGAGACGTCGTTCGGGCCGGGCGTGAGGTCAAGCACCTTGCGGCCATCGGAAGTGATGAGCGATGAGTGATGAGTGATGAGTGAGGCAGGCAAACGCAGCACGCCGCGGACGATGAACGTCGCAGGTTTGTGGCTTGGGACTTGCGGCCTGAGGTCTTCCTCGGTCCCGACGTTCCCGGTCAGGTTGCGTTTGTAGTAGATCGCGCCGTGGCCGTCGCGTGTGTCCCTCCAGATGACGTGGACAATCGAGCCCGAGAAGTCGACAAACGGGGTCGCAACCGAGAACGAGTCGTCTACCAGCGTGCAAACCGAATCCCAACTCGCGCCGCCATCGCCGGAGTGAAGATAGAATATCCCGGTGTCGCTGCCCAGCGTGAACCAGACCACGTGGATGTTCGTGCCGTCGGCGACAATCGACGGGTATACGGACACGGCCGAGTCGGTCGTGAGCCGCTCGTCCGCGCCCCAGGTCTCGCCGTAGTCGGTCGAGCGCTTGTGGTAGATCTCGAAGTTGCCGTCGCGGCCGTCCTCCCACGCGACGTCAACGGTTGAGCCGTGGGGATAGACCGTCGGGCTGTAAGACATCGCGGTGTCGCGGGTGAGCCGGGTTTCCGGCCCCCACGTGACTCCTTGGTCCGATGAACGGCGGTAGTAGACTTCGCTGTGGCCGTTGCCGCCGTGGCGGAACTCGTTCCAGACAATGTGGACGTTGGAGTCAGATGCGGCGATGCAGGGGTCCTCAGAACGGAGCGGTGCGTTCGAGATGCGCTGGATGGAGTCCCAGGTCTCGCCGTTGTCGGTGGACCGCCGGAAATAGACCTCGCTGTTCACCGTGTCCAGGTTCAGGGCAAGGTACACGTTCTGACCAACTGCGGCGACTGCTGGCCACCAATTGAACAGGATCGAATCCGAGATGAACTCGTCCTCGTCCCATGTCCTGCCGCCGTCGGTCGAGCGCTGGTAGTATGATAGGTAGCGGCCGGACCGCCGGTCACGGAAGGCTAGATGCACGTTCGTCCCCGACACCGCCAGCGTCGGGAAGCCGGAGTAGGCGGGCGAGCCGGAAAGCCGGGTGTCGTCGCCCCAAGTTTCTCCCTGGTCGCTCGAGCGCTTGTAGTAGATGGCGCTGCCGTTGTTCTTGGTATCGCACCAGATTACATGCACCGTGTCCGCGCAGGTGACGAGGCACCTGCCCATGTTCTCGTTCAGTGCCGCCGAGCTGTCTGTGGTCGAGAGCTTGCGGTCCGGCTCCCACTGCGCCAACGCGGTCGACAGCCAGCAGGCCAGGGCAAGGAATACGAGAGATGACCTCAACGCATTCTCCTATCTTGTCACGATGACCTTGGTCATACGCTCGATGCCTGACGCACTACGCATCACGCCTGACGCCGGGGCGGACGATGCGAAGCCTGCCGTCCGACGGCAGAAGTACACGCCCGGGCGCAGCCGAGATAGATGAAGCCGTCCGGCGGCTCGAACTTCGCTCCGTAGTGTGCTGCCGCCGACAGCACCAGACAGCAGAGCAGCGCGCTCACTGCATGTCGCATATGATGGATGCTAGCGCGCACCGGCCTCGCTGTCAAAGCTCGGCCATCTCGCCGGTTTGCCTTGACCGGTCAGCCGGCCGGGCTAGGCTTGTCTGCGCTAACCCAAGGAGCACCCATGCCTGAACTGCTTGGCTACTGCGGCATCAACTGCGCCGCCTGCCCGACCCAGATTGCGACCCGGACCCGTGACGAGGCCCTGCGGGCCAAGACCGCGGCCGAGTGGTCCAGGTCTTCCGACCATGTCTTCAAGCCCGAAGAACTCCACTGCGTCGGCTGCACGGTCGAACCGGGGCCGCATGTCGCCTACTACGAAGCGTCGTGCGAGATACGCAAGTGCGCCCGCTCGCACAAGGTCGATAGCTGCGCGCATTGCCCTGAGTACGGCTGTGCGACCATCGCCGAGTTCCAGAAAGACATGCCTGAAGCCAAGGCCCGCCTCGACGCCATCCGGGCTGCGCGCCGAAGCCAGACTGAAACGTAAGGAGGAACAATGCCGCGAGTCATACACTTTGACCTGATGTCCGAACAGCCCGAGAAGCTCGTCGAATTCTGCGCTGCTGTGTTCGGGTGGAAGATCTTCAAATGGGACGGCCCGATGGAGTACTGGCTGGTCGGCACCGGCGACAAGACGCAGGCGGGCATCGACGGCGGCATCGGCCGCGGCAAGCCGGTCGACCAAGTCGTCCTCACGCTTGATGCGGCCAACCTTGACGCGATGCTCGCCAAGGCCGTGGCGGCCGGAGCCAAGGTCGTGCAGCCGAGAGGGCCGATTCCCGGTGTCGGCTGGTTCGGCGCGGTTCGGTCGCCGGATGGAAACCTGTTCGGCCTGATGCAGGACGACCCGGCCGCGAAGTAGCGCGGCGGAATGACGACGCGTCCATCCATGTCCATGTAGCCCCGCCGCAGCTCCTGCCGTTCCGCTATGACACACAGCCCCTCGGAGTAGAGGCCATCGACTTGGTACTGTGGCAGCCGAACCCGGGCCCGCGGCATGACGTAGTCGCGCCAGCAGCCGAGCAGAGGCAGGAGCAACATGAGAGCCAGCCCCGCACGTCTGTGCAGGTCGAGAACACGAATGTACCGTACAAGACGGTCGTCGAAGGCCGGCGAAGTCAGGACGCGGCGTTGCAGGGCCACTCCCTATTTGACGAGGACTACGCCCCGCACGGTTTGCGCGTGATAGCTGTGTCCCGGCTGCTCCCGCACGAAGTAGACGCCGGGCGCGAGGCGGGAGACGTCGTTCACGCCGGGGCGCAGGTCCAGTGCCTTGCGGCCCGCTGCGTCGAGCAGCGAGTTTGTGCTTGGGCTTGTGCTACTCGGCAGGTATAGCACGCCCCGGATGATGACGGCTGGAACTGAGCGAGGCGAACTTGGGGGTTCGGCGCCCTCGATGCCGTAGGGCTGAGTAGACATCCTCACCCTGCCGGCGCCGAGCTTGCCCGCCCAGTACAGCGAGTCAGGCATCGTGTCGCACATGTTCTCCAGGAGTTGCACTGCACTGTCATTCGATATGTCCGGCCAGGCAGATTTGAACCACGCCAGTACGCCGACTACGATGTTGCAGGCCGGTATGTTCCCGTCACGGTAGCGGTGGCCGGAGTGACCGCGGTCGAATAGATGTCCTTGCCCGGGGCAGTGACGTCAATCCACGTGCCGTAGCCCGACCACGGCGTCTTGCGGTGGTCCCGTCCGCAGCCCGCTACCGCCACGACGCCATCGTACGCCGCCGGGTAGGTCCGTTCCTCCATCGCGCTGGTTCCGGCAGGGGCGCACGGTATCGATCCGGCATCCCAGGCGGCAAGGCAGGCGTTCGCCAGTGGTTGATATGGCGTGAGGGTGCCGAAGTTCATCGAGAATGCCCACACCCCCTGCGCCATGCAGTAGTTGATGGCGGCGATGGCGGCTGACATTGAGACCCCCAAAGAGTCCCCGCAGCGCATGGCGTATGTTCTCACGTTCCATGGCGGCGCGGCAACGCCGATGCCGTTGTCGGTGACGGCATTCTGCACGCCAAGGCAGTGCGTACCAGCGGGGTCGTACTCGGGTGGCATCGGGTCCGGGTCTCCGCTATGGAAATCGAAGCCGATGACGTCATCCTCGTAGCCGTTGGCGTCATCGTCCACTCCGTTGAGGTCGCCGTCCGGCGCCCACTCCGGGTCGAACCGGCGGTCGCCGTTCAGGTCCTCCAATGCGTTTATTGCGATGTTGGCCTCAAGATCAGGATGGGTCCAGTCCGGAGCGTCGGCAATCATTGCGGTCAGGACGTTGCTGTCGCCGTGCGCGATTGCCCACGCCCGCGGCGCGTTGATATCAGCCAGGTGCCACTGCGCGGGGTAGAGCGAGTCATTCGGCACACTGTCGATGGCAAACAGAACGTTGGGGCAGACGTACTCCACAACCGCACTGCTCGCGAGTCGGCCGACCAGTGCCGGCACGTCGACCGACGGGTCGAATTTCAGCAGGTATTGAAGGTCGAGTCCGTGGGCCAGGGCGTGCTTGTTCGGGCGGCGCAGAATTCGTTCGTAGCGGAGGACCGGAATGTCCGTCACCCCGAGCTGGGGGATGCTAGTCCCACTTTCACCGAGCCCGCTCCGCATCGCCGCAGTGAACTTCACTACTACCTGTCCCGGCACGTACCGGTCGCTGATGGGCGTGGCCTCCCCTGGTACGGTTGACAGCAAGAGCAAAACCAGCGCCGCGCATCTCATTGACTCCTCCTACCTAGTCATAACCACCTTGGTGATTGACGAATGGCGAACGTCGATTGCCGAGCGGACGAAGTAGACGCCCGTCGCGAGGCGGGAGACGTCGTTCGGGCCGGGCCTGAGGTCGAGCACCTTGCGGCCGGCCGCGTCGAGTAGGGCGATTTCAGATTTCAGATTGCAGGTTGAAGATTGCAGGTCGAGCACTCCGCGGACGATGGTTGGGCCGGGCAGCGGCGGCCGGGACAGAGCAACTGGGTGCTCGTCCTGCATCGCGGGGAAGAACCCGAACCTGCCCCAGATGCGCTGGGCGTTGTAGGTCCGGCCGCCGACAGTGCGCGCCAGGTCGCCGAAGGCGAGGAGAACCTGGTTGCCGCTTCCCCGGCAGAGAGCGGCGGTGTACTGGGCGCCGTCACCGCCGACGACAAGCGCGGCATCGCCGACGACGCCTGCGGGGCTGATCCGCGCGCCGTAGATGTCGCGGGAACCGTTGCGGTCGTCAACCCACGTCACGAGGTAGTCGGCGCCGTCGAATGTGACGCGCGCGTTGGTCTGCGTGGCCGCGGTCGTGCAGACCGGGATGCCGGAACTATCAAGCTGGATGCCGCCCGGCGTCATCCGCGCGCAGAAGATGTCGTAGCGACCGGTGCCGTGGCGCGTGTCGTGCCAGGCCACGAGGTAGTTGGCGCCGTCGAACGCGATAGCAGGGGTGAACTGGCCGCGCGGGGCAGTGCTGACGGGCAGACCGAGGGTGTCCAGCGAAACGCCCGTGGGCGTCACCCGCGCGCAGTAGATGTCATCCGCGTACTGGCCGCCGCGGTCGTCCTGCCATACGACCAGCGCGTTTGCGCCGTCGAAGGCGACCTCAGGGGTGTACGTCTCGCCATACCGGGTGCAGACATCGATGAAGCTGTCCCGCACGACGCCGGCCGACGTCACCCGGGAACAGTGGATGTCGGCATCCGCAAGTCCGCGCTGCCACACCACGAGGAAGTCGGTGCCGTTGTACCCGACTCGGGGGACCCCTTGCGTGCCGCGGGCGACGCGTATCGGGATGCCGCCCGGGTCGAGCACGGTGCCGGTTGGAGTCACGCGCGCACCATAGACGTCGGCCATCATGCTGCCGGTGTCGGAGTGACGCCAGTCTTCCCACACCACGAGGAAGCTGGCGCCGTCAAACGCGACCGCTGGCGCCAACTGGCTGTAGTAGTCCATGGTGCAGACCGGGATGCCGCCCGGGTCGAGCACGGTGCCGCCCGGCGCCACGCGACAGGCATAGATGTCAGGGTCGCCGCCGCGCCAGTCTTCCCATACGGCAAGGTAGTTCGTTCCGTCAAAGGCAAGCGCCGGGTACTGCTGTGCGTGAGCCGCCAGCGCGAGATTGACGGCCGTCGAATCGAGCACGG
This sequence comes from candidate division WOR-3 bacterium, assembly GCA_016867815.1. Lineage (NCBI taxonomy): Bacteria > Pseudomonadati > Caldifarciminota > Caldifarciminota bacterium. The sequence continues at coordinate 10,592 of VGIR01000029.1, forward strand.
TTCCCGCCCGCGTGACGCGGGCGGCGTAGATGCTGGCCCAGTCGGTGTTGACGGTGTCATACTGGTGCCACAGGACCACGGAGCCGTTCCCGTTCGGGCAGACCTCGGGTTCGTAGTTGACGAGCGCGGTGACGGGAATCAGGATGCTGGTTGAATCGAGCACGACCCCGCCCGGCGTTACCCGCGCGGCCCAGATGGGCATGCCGCGGTCCTCATCCCACGCCGCGACGAAGTTCTCACCATCAAACGCGACCGCGGGATCGGTCAAGTTATCCACACGAGTTGTCCCGAGGCGTACCCCGGCAGTGTCGAGCACGGTCCCGTCCTGCGAAACCCGGGCAAAATACAAGCGGTTGCGGCCAGTCGGCGGGGCCTGGCTCCACGCGACCAGGCTGACCGTGCCGTTGCTGCCGACCGACGGCGAGTGCTCGTCGTCCGAGATTGAATTCGACACGCGAATCCCGTTGGGGTCGAGCACGATCCCGGATGACGTCACGCGGCTGGCGTAGATGTCATAGGAGAGCATCCGCTCGTCGCTCCAAACCACGACGAAGTCCGTGCCGTTGAAAGCGACGTCCGGGAATGCCTGGTGGCCAGAACGGACGCAGACCGGGATCCCGGCAGTGTCGAGCACGTTCCCGGCCGGGGTCACGCGCGCGCAGTATATGTCGCCGGTGCCACTGGTGTCTTCCCAGGCGACGAGGTAGTTGGCGCCGTCGAAGGCGATGGCCGGCATCGACTGGCCGCTGGCATCGGGGCTCACGCGGATGCCCGCGGTGTCGAGCACGGTCCCGGCCGACGTCACGGGGCTGGCGTAGATGCGGCTCGCGCCGCCGCTCTCGTCCCACCACCACCACGCCACGAGGAAACCGGTGCCGTCGGAGCAGACCGCCGGGTACCACTGCGTGCGCGGGGTGGTCGAAATCGGGATGCCGGCCGAGTCGAGCAGCACTCCATCCGGCGTCACGCGACAGCCGTAGATGTCTGATTCGCCGCCGCGGCGGTCTACCCAGACGGCTAGGATGCAGGTACCGTTGAAAGCGGCGACCGAGCTGTTCTGGTTCGGGAACGCAAGGCTCGAGACGAAGCCGGTATCGAGCAGGAACCGTCCGTGGTCGAGTCCGGGCTCTGCCCGGGCCGGCGAAAGGGCCGCGGCCAGGCTGACGATTGCGGCCAGCAAGCTGTGCCTCATTGACTGTCCCTATCTGCTCACGATGACCTTGGTCATACGCTCAACGCCTGACGCACTACGCATAACGCCGGACGCCTGACGTACAAAGTAGACGCCGGGCGCGAGGCTGGAGACGTCGTTCGCGCCGGGATGCAGGTCGAGGACCTTGCGGCCATCAGCATCACCGTTAGTTTCTTCACTCTGCCTCCTTTGCAGCGCAGCTTGTTAGGGTCGCGGTGTCCTGCCTGCCGGCTGCGCCCGGCAGTGATCCACCGTTCGAGTCCGGGGCGCGGCGGCGCCACCAGCGCCATGCTGCGCCCGGGTGCGGCATTGTAGCCTACACTCGACAGGAGTCAAGCACCCAGAGACACGGCCGGCGGGCGAATCTCGGAGCGAATTGGACTATCTAAGTAATAGGGACTATGAACATCGATAGATTCACCGACAAAGCGCAGGTGGCGCTCGCCTCAGCACAGGGCATAGCCGCGCGTTTCCAGCACAACGAGATTGACGCTGAGCACATTCTGATGGCCCTGGTCGAGCAATCCGAAGGGCTCATTCCCGAGTTGCTGAAGAAGGTGGGCGTCGACCCAGCGGTTATTCTTCAGCAGATCCAGGCAGGACTTGCCGGCCGGCCGCGAGTAACCGGCGGCGACAGCCAGGTCTACACGTCCGCCCGGGCGCGGCAGGTGCTGGCCGAGGCCGAGAACCAGGCCAAGCGGTTCAAGGACGAGTACGTATCCACCGAGCATCTCTTCCTGGCTATCCTGGGACTGAAGGAAGGCGACTGCGCGCGTGTCTTCAGAGCATTCGGCGTCGACTCGGCCAAGGTTCTCGCGGCCCTGAAGGAGATCCGCGGTTCCCAGCGCGTCACCGACCAGGCGGCCGAGGAACGCTACCAGCCGCTGGAGAAGTTCGGCCGAGACGTGACTCAGCTTGCCCGCGACGGCAAGCTCGACCCGGTCATCGGCCGCGACGACGAGATCAGGCGGGTGATGACGGTACTATCGCGCCGCACCAAGAACAACCCGGTGATGATCGGTGAGGCGGGAGTGGGCAAGACCGCCATCATCGAAGGCCTGGCCCAGCGCATCATCAGAGGCGACGTGCCGGAGTCGCTGAAGGACCGCAAGCTCGTGGCTCTCGACATGGGCGCGCTCATCGCCGGCACCAAGTACCGCGGCGAGTTCGAGAACCGTTTGAAGGCGGTGCTGAAGGAAGTCGCCTCATCCGAAGGCCACATTATCCTCTTCATCGACGAACTCCACACCGTGGTCGGCGCAGGCAAGGCCGAGGGCGCGGTGGACGCTGGTAACATCCTGAAGCCGATGCTCGCACGCGGGGAACTGCGCTGCATCGGCGCCACCACGCTCGACGAATACCGCCAGTACATCGAGAAGGATAAGGCGCTCGAACGGAGGTTCCAGCCGGTCTTCGTGGACCAGCCCACGGTCGAGGAGACCATTTCGATTCTGCGCGGGCTCAAGGAACGGTACGAAGTCCATCACGGCGTGCAGATAACCGACGCGGCGTTGGTCGCGGCGGCGACCATGTCCAACCGCTACATCGCGGACCGGTTCCAGCCGGACAAGGCGATTGACCTCGTGGACGAGGCCGCGGCTAAGCTGAAGATGGAGATTACCTCCAAGCCGGTCGAGCTCGACGACGTTGACCGGAAGCTGATGCAATTGGAGATGGAGCGACTCTCGCTCAAACGCGACAAGGACGAGGCCTCGCAAAAACGGCTGAAGGAGATCGAGAAGGAGATCGCCGACCTAAAGGAAGACCAGAAGCGACTCTCCGCGCAGTGGGAAACCGAGCGGAAAGAAGTCGAGGCAAGGCAGAAGCTGCAGGAGGAGATTGAGAGGGTCGCGGCCGAGGTGGACGCGGCCAAGAGGAAGTACGACCTGAACAAGGCGGCCGAGCTCGAGTACGGCAGGCTGGCGGAGATGAAGAAGAAGCTGGCCAAGCTCGCCGCAAAAGAGAAGGGCAATCGACTGCTGCGCGAGCAGGTCACGGAAGAAGACATCGCCGAGGTCGTGGCCAAGTGGACCGGGATTCCGCTGAAGAACCTGATGGAGTCGGAGCGGGAGAAGCTGCTCCGGCTGGAAGACGACATCCACAAGCGGGTCGTGGGGCAGGACGAGGCGGTGAAAGCGGTCGCAGATGCCATCCGCCGGGCAAGAGCGGGCATCGGGGACCGGAAGCGGCCCATCGGCAGCTTCATCTTCCTGGGGCCGACCGGCGTGGGCAAGACCGAACTCGCGCGGACGCTCGCCCAGACGCTCTTCGACACCGAGGACGCAATTGTTCGTATCGATATGTCCGAGTACGGCGAGCGGCACACCGTGTCGCGGCTCATCGGCGCGCCGCCCGGATACGTCGGGTTCGAAGAAGGCGGGCAGCTCACCGAGGCGGTGCGCAGGCGACCATACCGGGTCGTGCTGCTGGACGAGATCGAGAAGGCGCACGCCGACGTCTTCAACGTGCTGCTGCAGATACTCGACGACGGCCGGCTGACGGACGGCCACGGCCGGACCGTGGACTTCAAGAACGCCATCATCATCATGACCTCGAACCTCGGCACCGAACTGGCGCGGCAGGGCAGGTTCGACCGCGAGGAGTTGATGGCGTTGCTCAGGCGCAGTTTCCGCCCCGAGTTCCTCAACCGCATCGACGATATCGTTGTCTTCAACCCGCTGTCGCGGGAAGACATCAGGAAGATCGTGGACATCCAGCTCGCCCGCGTGCGGGATTTGTTGACAGAGCAAGGGGTGGCTCTTATACTTGATCGAGGTGTTGAGGATGTGCTTGCCAAAGAAGGCTACGATCCGGACTTCGGTGCGCGGCCGCTCAAGCGAGTCATCCAGCGTCTTGTCGAGAATCCGATTGCCGAACTGATTCTCAGAACCAGGCCTTCCAAGGTCTCGGTTTCAGTCGTAGACGACAAGATCGTTCTTTCACAATCCGGAGCATAGATCTCCCCAACGGGGTGACAGGTGCACGTCCGGCGACCAGAGGAAGCCGCGTACACCGCCTTGAGGGGCGAAAGCCCCTAAGGTGCGGGGCTTGGGGAGATATAAGATTTGTCGGGAGCGGGTATCCCTCCTTCCCAACCCACCAAAATAACCCCCTTGTTTCCCCGCTCCCGACGCCAATTAGGACCGCTAGCTGCCTGATGACTTAAGCTCAGGCGCATGGACGTCCCGAGGACAGGGTCCTTGAGGGCGACCGGGAAAGACAGAAATGACTTTCTCAGCGGTGACTCTTGAAACCGCATGCCCGCCGGACTTCCGGCGGGCATCGGCTTTCATGGTGGATTCCTACTATCGGACAACGCAGAAGACGGCCCGCGCGCGGTACAGTCGCGGTCTCTACGGTGCCAACTGACCGGACTCGTCCCAGCGGATCCTCTGGGCCGGCGAAGAAAAGGCCGCGCCACCTGGCGCGGCCCCGTGCAATAGCCAGACCGGTTCGGGTCCCGGTTCGATCCGTCAGCGCTGGGGCTTGCGGGCCCTTTCGGCGCGGGCTTTGGCCTCGGCCTCCAGCCGCGCGCGCTTCTCGGCGATCCTGCGCTCCTCTTCCTCTTCTTCTCTGCGTTCGGCCTCGGCGCGGGCCTTCGCCTCGGCCTCCAACTGGGCACGCTTACGTTCCTTGTCGGCGCGGGCCTGGGCCTGGGCCTGTAACTGGGCACGGTGCTCGGCGATCTTGCGTTCCTCTTCGGCTCGCAGTTCGCCCGCCTTGCGTTCGGCTTCGGCGCGGGCTTTGGCCTCGGCTTCCTCTTTGGCGCGCAGCTCGGCCAGTCTCCGTTCGGCTTCGGCGCGGGCCTTGGCTTCGGCCTCTTCCTTGGCGCGGCGCTCGGCGAACCTCCGCTCCGTCTCCTCGAGCTTCTTGCGCTCTTCTTCGGCGCGAGATTTGGCCTCGGCTTCCTCTTTGGCGAGCTGCTCGGCGATCTTGCGCTCTTCTTCGGCGCGGGCTTTGGCCTCGGCCTGGCGCCGTGCGCGCTTCGCCGCCAGCATCCGTTCCTCTTCTTCGAGTCGCTTGCGCTCCTCTTCGGCGCGGGCTTTGGCCTCGGCTTCTTCGCGGGCGCGCTGTTCCTCTTCGCGCCGGCGGCGCTCCTCCTCCTCTTTCCGCTTCCGCTCGGCCTCGATGCGAGCCCTTGCCTCGGCTTCTTCCCTGGCACGCTGCGCGGCGATCCGCTGCTCTTCTTCAAGCCGCTTGCGCTCGGCCTCGGCATAGGCCTTGACCTCGGCCTCCAGTTGGGCGCGCCGGTCGGCTAGTTTCCTCTCCTCCGCCCGGCGCCTGCTTGCCGCCTCGGCATCGCCCTTGATCTCGGCCTCGAGCTGCGCCCGTTTCTCCGCTACGCGGCGCTGCTCTTCCGCGACCTTGCGCTCAACTTCCTCCAGTTTCCTGCGCTCTCCGTCGAAGCGGGCTTTGGTCTTCGCCTCGTCCTTGAGCCGCTGCTGGGCGAGCCTATCTTCCTGCTCCGCGAGCCGCTTTATCTCACCCTCAGCCCGGGCCCTGGCCTCGGCCTGCTCTCTAATGCGTTGCTCGCCGAGCCGGCGTGCTTCTTCTTCTTTCCGCTTGCGCTCAGCCTCGGCGCGGGCCTTGGCCTCGGCCTCCTGCCGCGCACGCTGTTCCTCTTCGCGTTTCCTGCGGTCCTCTTCTTCTTTCCGCTTGCGCTCAGCCTCGGCGCGGGCCTTGGCCTCGGCCTCCTGTTTCGCCCGCTGGGCGGCGACCTTCTGCTCTTCCTCTTTGCGCTTGCGTTCGGCCTCGGCCCGGGCCCTGGCTTCGGCCTCTTCCTTGGCCCGCTGCGCGGCAAGCCGCGGTTCGTCTTCAGCTTTCCGCCTGCGTTCGGCTTCAGCGCGGGCCTTGGCTTCGGCTTCCTCCTGGGCGCGCTGGGCGGCTATCCTCTGATCTTCCTCTTTGCGCTTGCGTTCGGCTTCAGCGAGGGCATTGGTCTGGGCCTGCAGCTGGGCGCGCATCTCCGCGAGCTTGCGCTCCCCTTCGGCACGGGCCTTGGCTTCGTCCATCGACTGAAGACGATTCTGGGCGCGCTTGCGTTCTTCTTCGACGCGAGCCCGGGCCTCGGCCTCTTCGCGGGCGTCCCGATCCGGACCGGCGGGTTCGGCTGTCGGCTGCCCCGCAGCCGACGGGACCAACTGCTTCGCCAGCTTCTCGGCGTCGAGCTTCTGCATCCCGGCCGCGACGCACGCGGCCGCGAATCGCTCGCCGCCCATCTGCCCGGGCAGCGGTCGCAGTTTCTTCACAGTCTGCTCGGCACAGCCCCGCGCGCCGTTCCTCGCGAAAATGAGCAGCGCCTGTACGAGGTGCTTGACCGCCTTGTCATTCTCGCCCTTGTCCTGGTGGAGCGTCCCGATGCTGACGAGGTTGTTCGCCTGCACCATTGAGTTGGCGACCGTGCGGCCGATCGCCAGTGCCTGCTCAAAGCTGGTCAGCGCTTTGTCGGGGTGACGCGTGGCCGAATAGAACTGACCCATGCCGTGCAGAGCTGCGGCCGCGCCCGCCTGGTTTCCCATTCCGCGGTGCAGTTTGAGCGCCTGCTCGAGGTTCGCCTGGGCTTTCTTGACGTCGACCCGGCCCAGGTAGATAAGCCCAAGGTGGGTGAGGTTGTCGGCCTGCAGTTGCAGGTTCGCGACCTCGCGGGACTTCTCCAGCGCGTCGTCGAAGTACTTCAGCGCGTCGTCCGGCCTGGCCGCATCCTCATGGACGGTTCCCATGATACTGAGAGTCGCGGCCACGCCCGTCGGATACGCAATCTCGCGGTAGATCTGCAGCGCCTGCTTCTGCAGCTTGAGCGCCTTGTCGGTCTCGCCCGTGGCCTGGCAAACCAGGCCGATGTTGCTCAGGGCGGCTGCCTCGCCCTGCCAGTGCTTAATCCCGCGGTATGTCGTCAGCGCCAGCTCGAAGCTCTTGAGCGCTTTTTCGGGCTCTCCTTTGGCGAGTGATATGCTCCCGATGCAGCTGGTGTTGTCGGCCAGCAGGAGTTGATTGCCGGTCTCGGTCGCAATCGCCAGCGCTTCTTCGTGGAGCTTCAGGGCCTTGTCGGTCTCCCCGGTGGCATAGGATAGCCGCGCGAGATTGGTGATAGCCGCGGCCTTCCCCTGCCGGTCCCCAAACTGCTCGGCCAGCTGGGCCGACTCTTCGTGACTCTCTCTGGCTTCCTTCCACCTGCCCGGCGGTTCATGGCACAGCCCAAGCAGGCTCGCGAGCGCGACCAGTTCGGTCCCCGCCGCCTCCTTCGTCGCCACTTTGAAGAGCAGGATCGCGTTGTCCCACTTGCAGGCCTTCATTGCCGCCCGGCCCAGTTCGAACGGAGTCCTGACCGTCGGCAGGGCATTCACGAGCCCGTCAAGGTATTCCATCATCCCCTCCAGTCGCCGGGCCGGATGCCCGCCCGTTTCGTCCGGAAGTCCTCCCGCCGGGGCAGTGATGCCCTGTTGCTGCCGGCGGGTGCAGGCTTCCTGTGACTTGGTTGTGCGTTACACGGTCTGGCACGGGACGTTATAGCCGGAAAGAGCGCAAGAGTCAAGCGGAGGCGAGCGGGCCGGAAGGCGTTCGGGGGCCGCGGAGAGGATGAAGCGGAGTGGTGGGAGCGGGGATTGTCCTTGCGGCACCGGGGCGCGGACTGCGACATCCTGTTGTGTCAATGCTGAAGCGCCGGGCTCCGGTTGCCGAACTACTTCGGCTCTGGCTCGGCTTTGGCGAGGTAGGTCGTTGCGGTCAGGCGGGCGAGGCGGCGGACGCGGGCGATGTAGTTCTGGCGCTCGGATACGCTGATAGCGCCGCGCGCCTCCAGCAGGTTGAAGAAGTGCGAGCACTTGATGACATGGTCGTAGCCCGGATAGACCAGCCCGAGCTTGAGCAGGCGCTGGGCCTCGGACTCGAACCGGTCGAACATCTCACGGTACAAGGCGACGTCGGCTTCCTCGAAATTGAACCTGGAGAATTCCTCTTCGTTCTGGCGGTAGACATCGCCCCAGGTCAGGCTGTCGTTCCACTTCACGTCGAAGATCGAGTTCGTGTTCTGCACGAACATGGCGATGCGCTCAAGTCCGTACGTGAGTTCGACCGGGATGACCTTCAAGTCAATCGAGCCGCACTGCTGGAAGTAGGTGAACTGGCTGATCTCGATGCCGTTCAGTTCGACCTGCCAGCCGAGTCCCCACGCGCCGAGGGTCGGCGATTCCCAGTCATCCTCGGTGAACCGGATGTCGTTCTTCTTCAGGTCGATGCCGATGGCCTCAAGGCTCTTTAGGTACAAATCCTGGATGTCGGCGGGCGCGGGCTTGAGAACTGCCTGCAGTTGCCAGAACTGCTGGACCCGCAGCGGGTTCTGGGCATAGCGGCCGTCGCGCGGCCGCTTGGATGGCTCGATGTAGACGACGTTCCATGGTCTGGAGTCGAGCACGCGGATGAAGGTCGCGGGGTTGAAGGTACCGGCGCCGACCTCGGAGTTGTAAGGGGAGAGCACCGCGCAACCACGCTCGGCCCAGTACTGCTGAAGGCGGAGGATGATGTCCTGGAAGTGCATCAGGATTCCCGAAGAACAACCGCCGATGCACGCCGACTAGCGCCGATGGGCGTCTTGGATTCGGGACCATATCTCCGGGAACAAACCGCCGATGGACGCCGATTAACGCCGATGGGAATACGGGGAAGTGACCCGTAGCTACGTCTACCTGCGCTAATCAGCGGCACCATCGTTTCTAGAAGTCCCTCACAACGCGTTTGACGTCCAACTTCGGCTTCCCGAAGTTCAGGAGCAAGCAGACTGACAGACCAGTAGCCTTCAGGTAGTTCATACACTGCGCCACGTGTACGTCATCCAGTGTCTTCACAGCCTTTAACTCGACAATCACCTTTCCCTCGACCAGCAGGTCGGCCGCATAATCACCGACCACAGTCCCGTCGTAGTGGACCGTAATGCTCTGCTGCTGGCCTGCCTTGAGTCCTGCCTTCCGCAGTTCGAGCGCCAGTGCATTCTCGTAGACTTTCTCAAGGAAACCGCTGCCGAGAGTGTTGCTGACCTTGAACCCGCACGAGATGATTTCCTTTGTGATGCGATCGAGTTCGATACGGCGTTCATCTGCGTTCATCGGCGGTTGCACTCAGAGTCCGAGGTCTGCGGCTATGCCCTGCATCGCGGCGACACAGATGGTGGTGAATTCCTCGAGCGAGAGTCCGAGCGCGGAGCAGGTGGCAATCTGCTCACGGTTGGCCCCAGCCGCGAACTTCTTTTCCTTGTACCGGCGGAGGATAAACTCGGCGTCAACACTCGCAATCTTCCTGGTCGGGTGCATCAGGGTGGCGGCCACGATGAGTCCGGTAGTCGGGTCGGAGGCGTAGAGGGCGCGGTCGAGTTTCGTCTGGGTGTCGGTGCCGGTGACGTGGCAGAGCACGGCGTGGACGATGTCCGGCTCGACGCCTTTCCCCGTCAGGATCTCCGCCCCGACGTGGCCGTGCTTCGCGGTGTCGTCCTTGGTCCGGTCGTAGTCGACGTCATGGAGCAGGCCGGCAAGACCCCACTTTTCCTCGTCCTCGCCGAGCTTGCGGGCGAGGCCGCGCAGGCACGCCTCGGTGGCAAGCATGTGCTTCAGCAGATTCCGGTTCGTGACCATCGACGTCACAAGCTCGTAGGCCTCAGTTCGTGTCATCGTTTCTCCAGCGGCATTATAGAAGAGGCCGCCCCGGTGTCAAAGCAGGGCCAGTTGTCCGAACTTCGGTTGGAGCCGTTCGATTTCGGTGTGGTGCGTCATGTCGAGGTGGAGCGGCGTCACCGAGATGTAGCCTGAGTAGACCGCCTCGAAGTCCGTGCCTTCGGTACCCTCGAATGCCAGCTCGCCGTCGATGGTCCAGGAGACCCCGCCGTCAGGCAGCCTGCCTCTTATCGCCATGTCGCGGTAGATACGCCGGCCCAGGCGTGTGACCTTGATACCCTTGATTTTCCCATCCGGGATGTTGACGTTCAGCAGGGTTTTTGGTGGCAGGACGCCGTCCAGCAGCAGCGGCACGAGCCGGCGGATGAAACGGATGGCAACAGCACGGTTCTCGCCGGACTTGAGGTAGGAGACCGCAACCGATGGCATGCCGAGCATCGTGCCCTCGATGGCTGCAGCGACCGTTCCGGAGTAGAGCACATCATCCCCGAGGTTCGGGCTGTCGTTGATGCCGGAGAGCACGAGGTCGATGGTGCGCTTGAGGATGCCATGGTGCGAAACAAGAACGCAGTCGGTCGGAGTACCGTGCACTGCGAGCCACCGGGGACGGAGGCGCCAGACGCGGATCGGCTTGCGCAGCGTGAACGAGTGGCTGGCGGCGGATTGGTTGACGGCAGGCGCCACAACCCATGCCCGGCCCAGCCCCTTGATGCCGTCGTGGAGGTCCTTGATACCTTGCGCCTCGACGCCGTCGTCGTTGGTCACGAGAATCAGAGGTTTCGTGCGGGGCTTGAGCATGGCCAAGTATACACGCGAAAGCGCGAAGGACAATGCAGTGAGGAACAAGCAAGTGGGGGGGAAGTAGTCGATCTAGACTCCAGGCTTTCTGCCCTGCTTTGTTCCTGGCTTTGTCACTTTGTACCTGGCCATGCGCTGGGCTGCGCTGGGCTGGGTTTGACAGTCCGGGCCACATGGATAGAATCACCGTCCCGCCGGCTTAGCTCAGTTGGTAGAGCAATGGAATCATAATCCATGTGTCGGGGGTTCGACTCCCTCAGCCGGCATCTGCGAACGAACGCCGAACGCCGAAGTTCGAATCCCGAACTGAGGACGTCGGCAAATGCGTCGAAGATGGCATTACTGCTGATTCTCGAAACGGATTGCACACGGCGGGGCCGACGGCCCCGCTTTCTTTTAAGCGGGAGGCAACATGGGTCTTGAGGAAACGAAGTCCAAGTACGTCTGGATAAACGGCAAGTATGTGCCGTGGGCGGACGCAAACATACACATCTGCTCGCACGTCATTCACTACGGCTCGGGCGTGTTCGAGGGCATCCGCTGCTACAAGACGCCCAAGGGACCGGCGATCTTCCGGCAGAAGGAGCACACCGACCGGTTGTTCAACTCCGCCAAGATATACCGGATGGACGTCCCCTTCACCAAGGAACAGGTGAATGCGGCGATGGTGGAACTGATACAGAAGAACGGGCTTGAAGAATGCTACGTCCGGCCGATTGTCTACCGCGGCTACAAGGAGCTGGGCGTCAATCCCTTCACCTGCCCGGTCGATATTGCGCTCATCACCTGGTACTGGGGCAAGTACCTCGGGCCAGAGGCGCTCGAGCAGGGCGTGGACGTGATGGTCTCGTCGTGGAACCGGATGGCGCCGAACACCTTCCCGGCGATGTCGAAGACGTGCGCCAACTACATGAACTCGCAGCTCATCAAGATGGAAGCCATCAAGTACGGATTCGTCGAGGGCATCGCGCTCGACGTCAACGGCTTCCTCTCCGAGGGCTCGGGCGAGAACCTGTTCATCATCAAGGACGGGGTCATCTACACGCCGCCGCTCCACGCCACGATCCTGCCCGGTATAACCCGCGCCACGGTCATCACCCTGGCTCGGGACCTCGGTTTCGAATTGAAGGAGACAATGATGCTGCGCGAGTTCCTGTACATCGCCGACGAGGTCTTCTTCACCGGCAGCGCGGCCGAGGTCACGCCCATCCGTTCAGTCGACAAGATCACCATCGGCGCGGGCAAGTGCGGGCCGATCACCAAGCAGCTCCAACAGGCCTTCTTCGCTGTCATCGACGGCAAGAGCCCGGACAAGTACAACTGGCTGACGTTTGTCCGGTAAGGATGAATCAGGAAAGGATGAAAACGGAAATCGGCTGTGTTCATCCTTCATCCTTCAGCCCTTTCCGGCAGTGAAGGTCGCGCTCGGCGCGGACCACCGCGGGTTCGCGCTCAAAGAGGAACTCAAGCGCTGGTTGACCGCCCGGGGTCACACCGTGGTCGATTGCGGGCCCGATAGTGTGGATCGAGTCGACTACCCCGACTACGCCTTCAAGGTTGCCGGTGCCGTTGCCCGGGATCGGGCCGACCGCGGTGTCCTGATATGTTCGACGGGCATCGGCATGTGCATCGCCGCGAACAAGGTGCGGGGGGTGCGGGCGGCACTGGCAGACAGCGTCCGGCTGGCCCGCCTCTCACGCGAACACAACGACTCGAACGTGCTCTGCCTCGGGGCGGATGTCGTCACCGGCGTGCAGGCCCGGCGGATTGTCGGAGTGTGGCTTGGGGCCGAATTCGCGGGCGGCCGGCACTCGCTGCGCCTGGACAAAATCGCGCGCTACCGCTGAACTTTTCTACTTAAACAAGCGCCCGGCCATCGGCCGGGCGCAGTTTTGAGGGGCGGGGTCATTGGCCGGTTGGGTTCTTCCACTTGATTATGTCGACCACGATTGCCGCAACCGGGACCACGGCGGCCATCACGAGTGCGTAGTCCTGCCACCACCTCAATCCCACTCGCGGCACCAGAACGACGTCTCCCGGTTCCGCGACCGGGTTGCTCCGTCCGGATATGCGCCGGCCGGAGCGGAGCACCGACATGGATCGGAAGTTCGCATACATCGTCGGGCCGCCGGCCTGACCGACATAGTCACCGGCCCGCAGGCTCGGGTAGTAGGGGAACGGGCCCGGATTGGTTACCTCGCCCTCGACGTAGACCAGCGTGTCGAAGGCCGGCACGACGACAACGTCGAAGTTCGCCATTTCTATGTTCCGGGCCGAGTCCTGCTCGAAGATGATACTGCGGAGGTCGATCGGTATCTTCTTGCGCGCGCCGCCACCACCTACAACCAGCCGATTGATGTAGCTGTTGGACATGTCCGCCCACGGGGTTATGCCGCCGGCCTTGGAAATCACCTCGGAAACCCGCATCCCTGCTGTCAACTCATAGATGCCTTCGCTCACCCGCTCTCGCGTCGCATCCGGCGTCTCAACGGTGGGGGCGCGCAGGCGAGACTCACCCCGGCCGAAGACCGCCCCTCTCACCGTGCAGAGACCTTTCACCTTGGGTATCTGGATGACGTCGCCCGACTGCACATACGGGTTGGCGTCCAGGTCGCCGCTCATCTCGAACCGCTCGATGTCGACGATGGAGTAGACTACGCCACCCCGGATAAGCTCGATGTTGGTCCGGGTGCCGAGCGGCGCGATGCCACCGGCCCGGGAAATGATCTGGGAGACGCGCTCGACCGGCAGGGCGTCATAGGCGCCCGGAGTCAGGACCTCGCCGGTCACGAAGACGATACCGGACCGCAGGCCGATCAGGGTCAGCTTCACCCGGGCTGATTTGAAGAGCTTGCCCATGGCGACGGTGAGCGTGTCCTGGGCCTCGGCCAGGGTCAGGCCTGACACCAGGATGACGTCGACCACGTCCTGTTCATCCCTGCCGATCGGGATGCTTATGTTCACCTTACCCTCGTAGGTGACCAGCGCTTCGTAGGAATAAGTGACGCTGCCCTGAACAGTAACCTGCAGCCGGTCACCCGGCGCCAGGTAGTACTTGTCGGAGATGATCGGACTCTCGACCCCGGGCAGCTTGAGGATCTGCGACGCTCCGAGACCGGTCGCGCTGGATGACGCTGAGCCGGTAGTCGTAGACGACTGGCCCTGCGCGCCCGCAATGGACGTCAGAAGGGCGAGATAGATCAGAAACAGGGGAGCTTTCACCGGGCCATTCTATGGGGCGGGTGGCCGGAAGTCAAATCAGGTCTGCCGGTCCGGGCGGGCAGGCAGGGATTGGGTGAGTGCGCTGGTCAGTTTGACCGCACCCGCTGCCAGCGCTGCCAGGTGGATGCCGAAGACCGGCGCCAGCACGAGCGCCGTCAGGATTCCGCCGATGCCGCCGCCCACCAGGTCGAGGGCGGTGATGACGCCCGCACGCCGGGCAACGTGCTCCGGAGCGGAAGCGACGGGAGATGAGCGGGGAGCGATGAACCCGGCGACCGCGAACTGGAACCCGAGGCAGGCGCCGGCAAGGCAGTTGGTGAGCAGGAAAACCCAGGCCGGACCGGCGCGGATGAGGCCGAGGACGGCAGCGGCACACGCGCCAAGGAGAAGGTCGGAGATGAGAAAACGAGGAGTGATGAGCGCTGGGTGATGAACCCGGAGCGCCGAGTGAGTGCCGAGGAAGCCTCCGAGCACGGTGCCGAGCATGAACGCTACGACCAGCAGGGCGACGCCGGAGTAGACCGAGTCAAACCGCACCTGCCAGGCGAAGATCAGCAGAGCCGATACCGCGGCCCCCGAGTAACCGGAAGTCAGAATCGCGAACCCGCGGCGGAAAGGCCGTCCGCGTACCCGCGCGCCCGCGAGGCCCGCAACCAGCATGACCAGGCTGAGAAGAAGTACGATGTACGATGAACGATGTACGATGTCCGACGAACCCAGCCGTGCGTACAGGGCGCCGAATGCCGGCGAGACCAGCCGATTCTCCCGCACCATGTTCAGGAACAACTCGCGCGGGAAGGCCGTCGTCGAGACGCCGAACGCCGAGCGCCGAACGTCGAACGCTGAGTCGATACCGCCCGCGGCCGGATGCAGGGCGGCGGCAAAGGTCCGCTGGCGGAACGGGTCGAGCAGGCTGGCGACATAGCCGGGATCGAGCAGCTTCGGCGGTTCTGAAAGCGTGGCCAGGCGGGAGACGAGAGCCTCAGCCGCGACGTTCAGCGCGCGGTCAGAGGCGAGCAGGAGCGGGAAATCCGCCGCCATCGGCTGCGCGTGCTCGAAGGCGGCCAGAAGCGTTCGCTGGCGGGTGGAGAGGATGCGCCCTGCGTCAAGAGAGAGACTGACCGGGTTTCCCGGTCCGGGAATCGCGAGGATGCCGCCGGGCGCGAGGCGCTCGCGGCAGAGCCGGTAGAACTCGGCGGCAAAGAGACGGCTGGAGCCGAGACTGCCGGGCGCGGCGTCGGTCAGGATGATGCAGTCGAAGGCGGCAGGGCGCGTACGGAGAAACATCACGGGGTCGGAGATGACGAGGGAGAAACGAGGAGGGGGCAGAGAAGAGTCGGACGACAGCGCAGCAAGAGACGTGCGAGCCAGCACCGGGTCGAGCTGGATGGCCACTACCTCGATGTCCGGCCGGAATCGGGAAAGCGCTGCCGGGATTGCGAGGTCGTGGCCGAGGACCAGGACGCGGCAGGCGGCCGGATGGCAGAGCACCGGCAGCAGCGCCAGCTCCTCGATTCTCTCGCTCTGGGTCGGGGGAATGGCCAGGGTCGGAAGTCCGTCGTAGAGGATGAGATGCTGGCCGGACCGCTCCATCCGGATGGTCTTGCCATAGGGCGAATTGGCGACCGAGGCGACGTGCTGGCCGCGCCAGGCCCTGCTCCACGCCCAGCGCTCAATCGGCAGGGCACACACCAACGAGGCAAGCACTCCCAATCCGAGGATCCAGGTTGCCCATTTCGTCCGTGTTCGTCCCGGTCCGATTCCCGCAGCCGCGATGAGCGGCAGCGCTGACAGCGCCACAACTGCCAGCGACGACAGGCGGTTGAGCAGCAGGAAACAGGCCAGACCGCCGAGGGCCGTCCCGATGCCCTCCCAGACATAGGCGGAGCCGATACCCTGAGTCCTGCGGGCGGCAGCGGCCACGAACAAAGCGCCATGGGTTGCTGCCGGAAGGAGCACGACCAGGAAGGTTGCCAGCAGCAGAAGCGGAATCGAGAGGGTTTCGCCCGGGAGGACGCCAAGCAGCGGACGCACCAGGATTGCCGCCGGCACCGCAGCGAGGGAGGTGAGGAGGGAGAGAGTGATGAGTGATGAGTAGTGAGCGATGAATGAGGAACGAAGACCGTAGAGCCGGGCGCCGAGGGCTTCGCACAGGACCCAGGCCGCGACCGTGACGCCGACGGAGAACTCGTTACCACCATACGCGGCCATAAGTTCGCGCAACAGGACCAGTTGCCCGGCAATCCCCAGGCAGCCGACGGCGACCAGCAGCAACGCCGACCGCCGACCGCTAACTGCCCACTCCCGACTCTCGATTCCCGACTCTCGACTCTGGACTGCGAACATGGCTGCTTATCGTAGGGCAGGCGAGCGGAGAGTCAACGGCAGAAGGGATGAAAGGCGGAAGGGATGAAGGATGAAGAGGGAAGAGGGAAGAGGGAAGAGGGAACTACCGGCTTCAGTTCCTTCTGTTTCATCCTCCTTCTTCGTTGTGGCAGGGCTTGAGTAGTTTCGGCTTTCTGGTAAGATACCGCCCGTGGGTATCGCCCGGCTGATCGACCACACGCTGCTCAAGCCCGATGCCCGGCCGGAACAGGTCGAACAGCTCTGCGCCGAGGCGGTTGAATGGGGCTTTGCCACCGTCTGCGTCAATTCCTGCCACGTATCGTTGTGCCGGAGGAGATTGGAAGGTACGGCCGTCAGGGTCGGCACCGTAATCGGGTTTCCGCTGGGCGCGATGCTGCGTGAGGCAAAAGCGGCTGAGGCGGCGGCCGCGGTCAATCTCGGCGCCGACGAACTGGACATGGTCATGAACATCGGCTGGCTCAAGACGGGCGCGGAAGAGATGGTCGTTTCCGACATTCACCGCGTGCTCGATGCAGCCCAGGCGCGAACGGTGAAGGTTATCATCGAGACCTGTCTGTTGACTGGGGCGGAGAAGGAGCGGGCGACGCAGTTGGTCGTCGAATCGGGAGCCGCCTTCGTGAAGACGTCGACCGGCTTCTCGACCGGCGGCGCGACCGTTGAGGACGTGATGCTGCTGGCCCGGGTTGCGGCCGGCCGGATCGGGGTCAAGGCGTCGGGCGGCATCCGCGACTACGCGACCGGCCTGAAGATGATTGAAGCCGGAGCCACCAGGCTTGGCACAAGCTCCGGCGTAGCGATAGTGAAAGAAGAAAGGAATCAAGGATTCGAGGAATCGAGGGGTCAAGGGCGGAAGTGACAGACGCGAGTCGTCTTCCTCTGGAACCCTTGAATCCTGGACCCCTGGAATCCTTACGCTCAAGGAGGACTGAATGGCCTATGGTAAGATGAAGGAGTTCCTGCAGACGGAGCTGAAGGGCGTCCGGGAGGCAGGACTCTACAAGCAGGAACGGTACATCTACGGCCCGCAGGGAGCCGACATCAAGGTCGAGTTCCCGTCCGGCGCGCCGCAGAAGGAGGTCCTGAACTTCTGCGCCAACAACTACCTCGGGCTCTCGAGCCATCCCGAGACGGTGAAGTCGGCGCACAAGGCGCTGGACGACTGGGGCTACGGCATGTCCAGCGTTCGCTTCATCTGCGGAACGCAGGACATACACCGTCAACTCGAACAGAAGATAGCGGCGTTTCTGGGGCTCGACGACTCGATTCTCTACTCGTCCTGCTTCGACGCCAACGGCGGTCTGTTCGAGACCCTGTTCAAGGAAGAGGATGCGATCCTGACCGATGCGCTCAACCATGCTTCGGTGATCGACGGCATCCGGCTCTCCAAGGCGAAGAGGTACATCATCAAGCACATGGACCTGGCCGACCTCGAAGAGAAGCTGAAGTCCGACGAGGTCCAGAAGGCCCGGTTCCGGGTGTTCGCGACCGACGGCGCGTTCTCGATGGACGGCGACGTCGCCACCCTGCCCGAAATCTGCGACCTGTGCGAGAAGTACGACACGCTGGTGATGGTTGACGATTCCCACTCCACCGGGTTCATGGGCAAACACGGCAAGGGCACACACGAGCACTGCGGCGTGATGGGCCGCGTCGACATCATCACCTCGACCATGGGCAAGGCGCTCGGCGGGGCGTCCGGCGGGTTCACCGCCGCCCGCAAAGAGATCGTCGAGCTGCTCCGCCAGCGCTCGCGGCCCTACCTCTTCTCTAACACGCTGCCGCCTGTAATCGCGGCCTCGGCCGTGACCATCATCGACCTCTTGTCCAAGTCGACCGAGCGACGCGACAAGCTCGAGCGCAACACGATGCACTTCCGCAAGGCGATGACCGACGCCGGGTTCGACATCCGGCCGGGCGTGCATCCCATCGTGCCGATAATGCTCTACAACGCCAAGCTGGCCCAGGACTTCGCCCGCGACATGTATGCCGAGGGCATCTATGTCATCGGGTTCTTCTTCCCGGTGGTGGGCAAGGGCCTCGCGCGCATCCGGGTCCAGCTCTCGGCCGGACACGAGACCGAGCACATCGACAAAGCGGTCGCGGCCTTCACCAAGATCGGCAAGAAGTACGAAATCCTCCACAAGACCAAGGATGAAGTAGTCGCCAAGTACGGCCTGTAAGTCACAATCGACAGCAGACGGGGCGGCGTCATGCCGCCCCGTCCCTTTTCGGCACTCGCCACTCGCGTCCCTGATTCCAGAACTTCCGGAATCCTGTCTTCTTCGCTGTCAGATTGCGGGTCCGGCCTGACTGTGATGGAAGATGGGAATCAGGGCGTCTCGCATCCTGTCCTGATCGCCGGCGGAACCACGTGAACTGCCACCGGGATCCACGACCCGTGCGGTCTTCCTTCGTCCGCCGGCAGGGGTTTCCGGCCGCGCTGTACGGGAGAATGGCGGGTTGCCGCGCGGACGGGGCGGCCTCGCCGGGCCCGGCTCCGGGATGAACTCCGACTTGCAGACAATCTGATTCTAGGTATAATCCTATATACTTAGGTACGCATGGACCTGTTGAACAACGAACGACGCGTCGGATGCACCATCTGCCGGCCATGCTGAAGCCGGTCGTGGGCGCAGGGTTACACAAGGTCCATCGCTCAAAGGAGGTCCTGTGGATATGCAGAATGCGCTGGCTCAAGCGTCGGTCGCCAACTCCAACCCCAACGCCGTCAAGAACAAACTCTCGATGGTGGTGTTGAGCGGCGACCTGGACAAGGTCTTTGCCGCTCTCATCATCGCCACCGGCGCCGCCGCGGCGGCCATGGAAGTCACCATGTTTTTCACCTTCTGGGGCCTGAAGGCCATCCAGAAGCCCGGCAAGTCGACCGGCACAGGGTTGATGGGCAGGATGCTGGCGATGATGAACCGCGGCGGCCTGAATGCGATCGGCCCCAGCCGCCTCAACATGGGGGGCCTCGGCCGGTGGATGTTCAAGCTGATGATGAAGCAGAAGGGAGTCGTGTCGCTGGAAGAGCTCTACGAGAGCGCCATCGACCTGGGAGTCAAGATGATGCCCTGCGACATGAGCATGAAGGTGATGGAGATCGATTCCGCCGTGCTGCGGGACAATGTCACCGCGCCGGTCGGCGTGGCCACATTCATCCAGGAAGCAGCCGAAAGCAAGATCACGCTCTTCATCTAGCCGGACGCGCTACGCATAAGGAGAATGCAATGAGCGACGAAATCAAGACCGTTCTGGATCTCAGAGGCCTGCTGTGCCCGATGCCGGTGGTCAAGCTGGCAAAGGCAGTTAAAGGTCTGGCCGCCGGCGAGTTGGTCGAAGCCACCGCGTCGGACCCGGGCGTGCTGGCCGACATCCCGGCCTGGTGCAAGAGCACGGGCAACGAGCTGGTGAAGATGGAGAAGGGCGACAAGGTCTTTACCTTCGTCGTGAGGAAACTGGCGGGCTGAGCATGGAGCTGACGCGATTCCAGGAAGTGGTGCACCTGATCGGCACGCCCGTGCTGGTCGGCCTGTACCTGGTGCGGCTGCTGCTGCTGCTGCGGGCGAAGATGGTCCGCGACCGGTCGCCCGACCCCAAGGGTGACCTGGCCCGCGGGGTCCGGGAGGCCTTTCTGACCCTGGCGGCGCCCTGGAAGATGGACAGCACCCGGCGGCACTGGGGGTTGTATCTGGTGTTCATGTTCCTACACCTGGGGATCGCCTTCAACATCACGCTGGCCTATCTCATCACCTACGCGGGGCCGTTCATGACCGTGCCGGTCCGCTGGGTGTTTGCCGCCTTCATCGGGCTGGGCACGCTGGCCGGCCTCTTTCGCCTGGTCAGGCGGTCGATCCGGGCCGACATGCGGGCGATCAGCGCGTTCGACGACTACTTCGCGCTGGCGCTGCTCTTCCTCTTCAACGTCGGCGGCCTGCTCACCCTGCGCGGGGTGGAATGGGGCTCCTACCTGTACTTCACGGTGGTGCTCACCTTCCTGGTTTACGCGCCGTTCAGCAAGATCCATCACTATCTCTACTACCCGTTCGCCCGGTTCTTCTACGGCCAGGATTCGGCCCGCAAGGGCCTGTTCAACGCCGAGGTGCGCTGATGGGTGTTTCCTCGAACGGCCACGTGAAGACCGCCCTGGGTGTGCTCGACAAGTCCCTGACCCGGCAGATGGAGACCTGGCTGAACGTCTGCGCGCACTGCGGCATGTGCAACGACGCCTGCCACTACTATCTGGCCACCGGCAATACGAAACTGCTGCCCACCTACAAGACCGACAAGCTCCGGAACGTCTGGCGCAAGAAGCACGAGTGGATCGCCCGCGTCTTTCCCTGGTGGGTGAGCGCGGTGGACCTGACCGAAGAGAGGCTCAAAGAGATGTCGGAGATCGCCTTTCGCGACTGCACGCTTTGCGGCCGCTGCGTCGTCAACTGTCCCTTCGGGGTAGATACCCGCCAGATCATGCGCACCATGCGGGCCATGGCCCTGGCCGCTGGCTACGCGCCGGAGATTCTCGACCAACTGGCCGACTCGGCCATCCAGCGTGAGGAGAACTTCGACTCGTTCAAGGAGTTCTTCCTCGACCAGATCAAAGCCATGGAGCCGGAACTGCGCGAACTGACCGGCGACCCGACGGCCGAAATCCCGATCGACAAGCAGGCGCGCGTGCTCTATGTTCCGCTCTCGGGCAAGCACACCATCCTGCCGGCAGCGGCGCTCCTGCACGCCGCGGGTGAGTCGTGGACATTGAGCAAGTTCGATGCCGCCAACTACGCGGTCTTCCTGCACGACATTCCCCGGGCCAGGCGGATCGTCGAGCGCGTGGTCAAAGAGGCAGTGCAGCTCGGCGTCGAAGAGGTGGTCATCACCGAGTGCGGCCATGCCTACTCCTGCTACCGCTGGTCCGCGCCCAACTGGTTCGAGGGCGGGCTGCCGTTCAAGGTCCGCAGCATCGTCGAACTGATAGCCGAGTGGGTTGAGAACGGGGAGATTCCCGTGGCCCGGCTCGACTCAAGCGAGGTCGGCAGGCTGACGCTGCACGATCCCTGCAACTTGGGCCGCAACGGCGGCGTCTTCAATGAGCCACGCTCGGTGCTGAAGCAGATCGCGCCGGAGTTCGTGGAACTTGCACCGAACCGCAAGAATAGCATCTGCTGTGGCGGAGGCAGCGGTCTCGTCGCCAACCTGGACTATGAAGAACAGCGGCTAGAGGCCGGCAAGCCGAAGGCCGACCAGATACGTGCTACCGGTGCCAGGGTCGTCGTCGCCTCCTGCGACAACTGCCGCCACCAGATCACCGAGCTCAGCGAGCACTACAGGCTGGGCGTGGAAGTGATGGGCCTGGCAGAACTGACCGTGAAGGCGATGGTCAAGGCGGTCGCGGCCTCACCAAGATCGGCAAGAAGTACGGCATCCTCCACAAGACCAAGGATGAAGTAGTCGCCAAGTACGGCCTATAGGTTACAATCGACAGCAGACGGGGCGGCGCCATGCCGCCCCGTATCCTCAAGACAGACTGATAACAACGGCTTGGGTACGGGCCCGCGCTCAGCAGCACGGCCCTTCCTCGTTCATCGGCGGTCAGCTCCTCCGTCCGCCGCCCTGAACTCTGGATTCTCGTTCCTGAGTTCTGGACTGTCAGCACCCCGTTCTGATTGCACCTTCCTTGACTCCAGACCGGAACAGCATAGAGTTGCTGCAGGGCCGCACCGGCGACCGGCCGGCCGGCCCGAAGCAAAACACTAACAAGGAGTCGCAGTGAACCTACGAACCGTCATCGCATCGCTGCTGATCGCCGCGTCCCTGCTGCTCGTGACGCAGGCCCAGGCCGGCGCTGCGGACAAGCAGAGCTTCCTCTTGTCCGGGCAGGCCGGGCTGAACTACTACCTCAAGAGCGGCGGCCCGCAGGATTCCCCGACCTCCGGGCTGGACCTGACCATCGCCCCCCGGCTTCTCTATTTCCCGGTGAAGAGCATCGGCGTCGGCGGCGAGGCGAATTTCTACACGTACGCGAATGGCAGCAAGCAGACGAACATAGCTATCGGCCCGCGCGCCGCCTTCTTCCTGAAGCCCGACGCCAGCCACTACCCGCGCGCGTGCTGCCTGACCCCGTGGTTCGGCGGCAACAGCAGCTACTGGATGCCGTTCGTCGGCGTGTCGCTGATGTACCTGATGAACTCGTCTACCTACTCGGGCTACAGCTCGACCGCCTCCGGTTTCCTGGGCCGGGTTGGCGTCGGTGCGGCGCCGCTCATCGGCGACCACGGTACCGCCTTCGTCGAACTCGGCTACCAGATGCAGTCGCTCACGCAGAGCGGCGGGAGCTTTGCCTCTGCCCAGACCAGCGGCAAGATATACCTGGAGGCGGGCTTCGGCGTCTTCCTCTTCAAGTAGGCACTAAGGATTCCCGCGCCGGCCCTGCCACCAGGGCCGGCTTCGCTTTGGGGGCCGCGCGAAATTAGGAGAAATTAGGGACAGTGGGGCTGTTGAAAAAGTCTTGACATCTTTCTGACGGCTGGTGCGTCTGAAGGGATGGTGACGCCCAACCGAAAGGACTCCACTGACAATGGTAGGTAGTCAGGACCGCTGGCGTGAGGACATCTTCGTCGCCTGTCCGCTTCGGGACCTGGTGCCCGACGACCATGTACTGAAACGGGTTGACCGAGTGTTGGACTTGTCCTGGCTGCGGGACGAGGTGGCAGAC
>VGIR01000030.1 GCA_016867815.1 candidate division WOR-3 bacterium
CAATCCGCAATCTTCAATCTGCAATCTGCAATCTGAAATGTCCCCTGTGCCCCGTCTTTTGACTTCTGCAAACTTCAATCTACAATCTGGAGCCTGACAGTGGTCGGGGCCGTTAGCTCAGATGGAAGAGCACCTGATTTTTAATCCGGTGGCCGCAGGTTCGACTCCTGCACGGCCCATCTACCGAACAACATAGGTACAGGATTCGTGCGGCCGCCCAAGCGGCCGATGGCGACTCCTGCACGGCCCATCTACTGAACAACATAGGTACAGGATTCGTGCGGCCGAACCGGGAGTCTATCCGCTCCTGCCCGGGCGAGTCGCTTCTAGTGAGCCGCGACCGCGGACGGTGCGTCAGGACGGCGGACCATCGAGGTTCAAGCTGTCGGCTTCATCCCGGCTCCTCTGATTGCATCAGCACTACCCTTGCAGACCTCCCGCTCTTCTCCGAGGAAGACGCGGGTCTCGGCGGCGCCTGTCACCAGCAGCTAAGTCGTCAACAGTTGAGCAGATAAGCGCGGGAAACCCGCGCTGACGATGTCGCACCCCGATGTCGCACTTGGGGTTGACAATGGCCAAGACCGCGGTATGATGGCGAGATGACGCGGGCCGGAACATTCCAGGCATCACAGCTGATCGCTGACCGCTACAAAGTAGTTGCCTGCCTCGGGGTGGGCGAAGTCACCGAAACGTACAAGGTCAATGACACGGGCGCCAACCGCGTTGTGGCGCTCAAGATCCTGAGACCGGATACCCCGAAGGGGACAGAGCTACAGCTTCGGGCCGAGTTCTACAATCTCTCGCGCTTCACGCATCCAGGCATTGTCGCCGCTTTCGACTACGTATCGACTCCTCAGCCCAGACCGTACTTCACGATGGAGTTCTTTGAAGGCCTCCCCATCAACGCGTTCTTTGCGGAGGGCTTCTCCCCCGGGCTGACAGCTGTCACGCTCCAGTTGCTGCACGCTTTGGACCGAATTCACGCCCAAAGCCTGATCCACTGCGACCTGAAACCTCAGAACATACTCGTGGCCGAAGGGGACGGGGCGCCGCAAGCCAAGCTGCTCGATTTTGGCCTTGCGGGCCGGCCGTCGTCTTCGGAAGCAGCCGTACCGCGCGGGACTCTGGGCTATGTCGCGCCTGAGATACTCAAGGGCGTGGATGCCGACGCGCGCGCCGACCTGTACTCGCTCGGTCTCGTCCTCTACGAGGTCGTTACCGGACAGGGACCGGGCAAGGAGAAGGACCTCCACGCCTGGATGCGTATGCAGTATCGGACCGAGTTCAAAGCCCCGCGGGAGTTCGACAAAGGTATACCGGAGGAGTTCGAATCCCTGATTATGTCGATGCTCCAGCGGGAGCCGGAGCGAAGGCCGCGCTCTGCGGCAGCGGTGATCGAGCAGTTGTCCCGGCCCGGACACCGGCTGGATGCCGGCGGCGAGCCGCAGGACTACCCCCTGGCGGCGGGCTTCGTGGGCCGCAGCAAGGAACTGGAGAGCCTGCAGGAGATGCTGGAGGGCGCGAGCAAGGGTGGGGCATGCGTAGCCTGTGTGACGGGCGAGCGCGGCGTCGGTAAGAGCCGACTGCTTTCCGAGTCGAGGTTCGCGGCTCAACTCGAGGGAGCGACGATTGTCTCCTTCCAGCCTGCCTCGCCTGGTTCCCGACGCAGGTCGCTGGTGGAGCTGACCCTCGGCTACCTGGCTGCGTACTCCCCGGCCCCCTCCCCGAAGGACGACGGCAGCCCAGCCGCGACCCCCGCCGAGAAGTACCAGTTGTTTGAGGCTGCGGCGCACGGTCTTAAGGAACTGAGCTCGTCTCCTCGCGTGCCCCGCTGCCTCGTCCTGATGGTCGACGACTTCGAGCTCTACGACTCGACCAGTTACGAGTTCCTGCGCTACCTTACCTTCAGCCTTGGCAGCGAACGGCTTATGGTGCTGGTGGCCGGCGTGAACGAGCCCCACTTCCTCGAACTTGTCGGCGAGCTGACACGATCGAGCCACTTCCGTCACGTGCCGCTGGCGCCGATGGAACGGGACGACGTCGAGGCTCTGCTGGCATCGCTCGTCGGCGAGATGGCAGGCAGCATCGTACTCACCGAGTGGCTGGTGCGCACCACCGGGGGGAACCCGCTCTTCGTCATCGAGGCCATTCGTTCCTTGATTGAAGGCGGCGTGCTCGCGCGGAGAGGCAGTCGCTGGACGCTGCTGGAGGAGGCGCTGAACGAGTACAGCCCTCCGCATTCGGTTACCGACGTTCTCTACCGGAGATTGGAGGCCCTCTCCGCAGAGGAGCTGGACGTCCTGCGAGTGGGAGCGACCGCGGCCGGGCCGTTTTCGCTCGCGTTGCTGCAGGCGGTGTTGCGACAGGAAGAAGCGCCGCTGGTCCGTGTTGTCGCGAAGCTGCGGACGCTGGGCTTGCTGCGCGGCATCGTCACTAACGGCCAGGGGTCTTTCGTCGTGGCGAGCAAGATGCTGGAAGCAGCGGTGGCCGAGCGGATGGCGGTCCCGGAGCGGAAAGAGAGTCATCGTCGAGTTGCGCTGGCACTGGAACTGCTCCATCCGGAGAAAGAGGACAAGCCGCTCTACGACCTGGCGCATCACTTCACGCAGGCGGGCGTCGAAGATCAGGCCTTCAGCTATTCGTTGCTGGCCGGAGCCCTGGCCCGAGAGAACCGGCTGAGCGAACAGGCGCTGGGCTACTACGAGACCGCGCTCGCGCTTTCGGCTCAGGCGAAGTCCGCAGGGGAACGCGTGGAGCTGCTGGAGCGGGTGGGAGAACTGCGCGAGGCTACCGGGAGGTACTCCGAGGCGGTTGCCGCCTATACGCAGGGAATGTCGTCGATCGCTGCCGACTCGGAACTGGCAGGTGACCGGCCGCTCGGGTCGCGATTCCTCCGGAAGCTCGGGCTCGTGCATCAGAAGCGGGGTCAGCACCAGGATGCACTGGACAGCTTCAATCAGGCGCTCCTCACACAGCCGGAGCGGCACGTACCTTCCTACATCGATACTCTCAACGACATGGGCTGGTCACACATGGCACTCGGCGTCCTCGGCCGGGCCGAGTTCCTGCTCTCCGACGCTCTGCGACTAGCCGGCGGCCTGAAGAAGCTGGCACCGGACAGTCACTCCCGACTTGCGGCCCGCTCCTTCTACTGCCTGAGTGTACTGGCCTGGTCGCGGGGCGACGCCGTGCTCGCGCAGCAGCTGGTCGAACAGAGCCTCGACATCTACGGGACGATCCGGGACGACCATAGCGCCAGCGAGATAGGCCAGTTTCTGGCGACCCTCTGGTGGCGTCGTGGTGAGACGGAGAAGGCGAAGAAGCAATACCAGCGGTATCTCCCGGCGCAACGACGCTCGGGCGCGGTCAGTTTCCTGTTGCGGTCACTTCAGGGTCTGGGAATAATCTGCATGGACGAGAGCCGTTGGGAAGAGGCGCACGATCAGTTCACCGAAGCCCTCAACCTCGCCGAGCGGATCGGTGACTACGCGGCGATGGCCGATCTCAACATGAACCTCGGGCTGACGTGTGATGAGCAAGGCGAAGCGCGGCCGGTCGTCTCAATCATCACCGAGATTGAACTGCTCGGTTTCCCCCGGCTGACCCGTCAAGACGAATCCCGCATACAAACGCTGCTGTCCGGATTCACGGTCGTTGCGGTAGACGAGCGGATAGCGGGTCAGGCCGTTGTCCTCAAACGCCGGCACGGCATCAAGACCCCGGACGCCATCATCGCGGCCACCGCCCTGATCGAAAACGCTTGCCTGGTCACGCACGACCAAGACCTGCTGCAAAAGGTGCCCGAGATTCGGTCACTCAACCCGTTCGGGCGCAGCCCGCAGCCGGCAGCGTAGACGCCGGCCCCGGTCCGCGAGTCCACTATGACGAACCCGCATGACCTTGGCTACGTGGTGCAGTTCCCGGTTGTTGGTTACTTGTTCCCCTTTTCGAGCACCTCTGCATTCTGACTTCGGCCGACCATGGCTTTTGCCTTTTGGCTTCTAGCTTCCAGCCTCTCGCTTCTCACTTCGCCTTGCCGCTTCGCTCGGTGCCCTTTGTGCCTTTGTGTCTTGGTGGTAAACTCCGTGTCCGCGGTTTTGGCTTCTGGCTTTTGGCTTCTGACTTGGTTCTGCGCTCTCGCCTCCAGCTTCTCACTTCGGTTGGCGGTTCATGCCGCCCGCCGAATCGTTGCGCGAAGCACGTGGCGAAGTATGGGCAGAGGCACCGGCAGGTGTTTCATGAGCCGCGTCGTGCGTCGCGTCAACAGTCGTGTCCGTCGCTGAATCCTGAGCTGCATCGCAAGCTGCATCAGAAGTTGCTTGCCGCGCTGCGCCTTCCGTCGCTCGCGGAGTTGCTCCCGCCGTCGCTCCGGTCGTTTCTCGGGTCGTTGCTCGCGTCGATTCTCGCGGACAAGCTTCAGTCGTTCGGTGCGTCGTCGCGTGCCGAGTTCTGTCTGCAGAAGCCGCCCACCAGGCGGCCCCTGGGCTGTCCACTCCCCGGCGGAATTGTGGTCCGGGCGCCATCTCATACCATACGTTGTGGCCACCGGGGTGCTGGTTCTTGGTTCTCGATTCGCGGTTCCAGATCCTCAGTTCTTGGTCCTTGGTTCTTGGTCCTTGGTCCTCGGTCTTCGGTCTTCAGTCTTCTGTCCTCGCTCCGCATTCATCCCTCATCACTCATCGTTCTCCTCACTCCTCACTCCTCACTCCTCCCTCCTCACTCCCCACTCATCGTTCATCACTCATCGTTCTCCTCGTTCCTCCGTCTTCAGTGCCCGCCTCCCGCCATTTTGCATTTTGATATTTGCATTCTGCAATTTGACTTCGTCCCGTCCCCATCTTTGCCTTTTGGCTTCTGACTTGCGCCCCTTCACGCTGTCCCTGGTCCTTCGTCCTCACTCCTCAGTCCTCAGTCTTCCGTCTTCCCTCCTCCTTCATCCCTCATCACTCATCGTTGTCCTCTGCGCTCCTCATTCATCGCTCAGCATTCATCCCACTCCTCCCTCCTCACTCCTCCCTCCTCACTCCCCACTCATCGTTCATCGTTGTTTTCGGCGTTCATCGGCGGATGATAGTTCCTCTTCCGAGCCATCTGTGTAATCTGCGAAATCTGCGGATGATTCCGTTCTGCTCGTGCCAATCCAAAGTCGGCAATCCAAATGGCCTGCCTGACGTGTGCGGCGGAGACAAGGATACGCCTCACATCTCGTCCTTTTCCGCGGGGCCATCAAGAACCCGAGCCGGGTTGCCCACAACCATGACGCCGGAGGGCACGTCGTGGTGGACGAGAGAGCCCGCTCCCACAACGCACCAAGCTCCGATGCACAGCCGCGGAGTAACCATGGCGCCGATACCAACCAGCGCCCCCTCACCTACGACTACCTGTCCGCCAAGCCGGACACCGGGGGCGACGTGCGCGTAGTCGCCTATCAGGTTGTGGTGGTCGATACTGCAACCCGTATTGAGAAGGACACACGAACCGACTACTGAGCCCGGATTCACGACCGCACCAGCGCAGACCGTTGTCCCAGGACCGATACTCACATCCCGAGCAATCACGGCATCAGGGTGCTGCGCTGTGGCGAGCCTCTCCCCGCTTCTGAGTAAGGGCTCGGTGATCCGTCGTCTTGTAGCATTATCCCCAATCGCAACGATGAATGCGTCATGGGCGACGCTGGCGAAGGCAGCCGTAGTCCCGAGGACGGGAAGCCCCAGGACTTGTCGCCCGGATAGTGCGGGATTGTCATCGAGAAAGCCAATCGGCTCGACGGCAACCGTACGCTCACTCATCCGCAGCAGGATGTCCGCGACCACCTGGCCATGTCCACCTGCACCGATGATCAACACTCGCATACCCTATCGACCTCCTTTGAACTCCCCCGCCGTGGCATGCCCTTGCTGGGTGATGCCCTCGCGCCGCAGAACCTTCCAGGGCGTAAGAACGAGTATCTTAAGGTCAAGCCAAGATGACTGGTGATCTACGTACCAGACGTCGAATGCGAACTTCTGTTCCCAGGTGATTTCATTCCTGCCGTTGACCTGCGCCCATCCGGTAATGCCCGGCTTCACTTCGTGCCGCCTCAACTGCTCTGGCGTGTAACGGTCGAGGTACTCCATCAGCAGTGGCCTCGGTCCGACAAGGCTCATGTCTCCCTTCAGCACGTTCCAGAGTTCGGGCAACTCGTCAATGCTATGCCGCCGCAGAAACCGCCCCAGCCCCGTGAGCCGCACCGCGTCCGTTCCGGTTCCGCTACGCATCGTGCGGAACTTCACCAGCCTGAAGGGCTTGCAGTGCAGTCCCGGCCTCTCCTGTACGAAGAATAAGGGAGAGCCCAACCTGACTCGCACCAACGCGGCAACTCCCGCCAGGACGGGCGAGAGCAGGAGCAACCCGAGGCCGGCACCACCAACGTCAATCAGCCGTTTCATATCCGTGCGGCAGACCCGACAATGCCAACCAGTCTGGGGATCACGGCGTCGCGACTGAACTCTCTTAGTGCGTACCGACGGGCGTTCTCCCCCATCTGCCGCAGCGATTGAGGTCTGTGCTTGACGCTCCGAAGCACTTGCGCGACGGCGACTGGGTCTCCCGGCGGAAGAACAAAGCCTGACTGGGACTCGCGCAGGATCGTGGCCGAGTGATTCTCCGCGGGAACGCTCGCCACTATCGGTTTGCCGGAGAGCATGTAGAAAGCTTGTTTGGACGGCGTCGCACTGAGCGACATTCGACCCGCAAGACTCAGCAGCAGGACATCCGCAGCAGCCTGGACCTCCGGGACGTCGGATGGCTTCAGCGGATGAACGACCACAATGTTGCTGAGTTTCCTATCGGATATGTCGCGCTCCAGATCGGCACGGGATGGTCCGTCACCAACCAGCAGAATCACAATTCCGTCCTCGCTGCGCAGGGCGTCAGCTACCTCGATGTAGAGATTGAGGCCCGCCGACTGCGTCAGACTGCCAACGAACATGGCCAGAAAGACGCTGACAGGAATGTCGTGCCGGCTACGGAAGGCAAGCGGGCTCACTGCCTGCGCAAAAGGCCCGGCGTCGGCGTAGACCGGGAGATGGTTCACCCTACTGCCTTGCAGCCCGCGCGTGGCCACGAGCAGCTCGGCCATCCCGGGGGTAAGCGTGAGGATGGCGCTACATTGCCTTAGGTGCAGTCGGTCCAGTCCGAGCATGACACGGGCAACGATTCCATCCGGCTTCAGCGTGCCCCTCTCGACGAGCGATTCAGGGTAGACATCAAGCGCGCACGACACGACCGGAACTCCCCAGAGTCGTAGCACGAGAGAGTTGAGGTTTCGCGCGAAAAGTGACCATGTTCTCAGGAAGGCCACGTTCACGCGAGGCCGACCAAGCAGGTGCACAATGAGCTGCACTGTAGAAGTGAGTCCAAAGGAGATGTTCTCGGCAAATCGGGAGAGCATGGTGGAGCGTCCGGACAGTGTATGCCAGCTTCGCACCACGCGGCAACCGCCTTCCCGAGTGACACTCCGCCAACGACGATGGTAGCCTTCGTAGATCTTGCCTCCGGGCCGATTCGGAAACGGCGCGAAGACGGTCACGTCGTGCCCGCGCCGTACGAACTCATCGGCAACGTCCGACGAGAACACGGCGGGCTCGGGCGGATGGGTATGAGCGACGACGAACGCCCGCATCGGCCTTCTCGCAAGGGAGACGCCTGGCGCCCGCGACTCGGTGCGCGCGCAGCGAGAGTTGATGGCTGCGATGCCTACTCCAGATGCCAGGTGCCTCGGTTAACGTAATCGGTGTAGCTCAGTAGGATTCGTAGCACCTTGTCCGACACGTTCGGCACATCGTAGTCGGACACAAGGCGGAGAGTGGGGCTCGTTCCACGATTCTGGGATGCGAGCACCTCGAGGCCCTGCTGGACCCGCGTCCAGTTCATTCCCACCATCATCACCGCGCCCTCTTCCATGCCCTCGGGGCGTTCGTGCGCCTCCCGAAGGTTGAGCGCAGGGAAGTTCAGGATGGAAGACTCCTCGGTGATGGTCCCACTGTCCGATAGAACGGCCAGCGCGTGCTTCTGCAGCTTCACGTAGTCAAGGAAACCCAGCGGTCTCAGAAGCTCGACCTTGGCAGGAAGCTTCACGCCCCTAGATGCCAGCTTCTGTCGGGTTCGCGGGTGGGTGGAGACAATCACCCGCTTGCCTTCACTCCCGGCCAGACCTTTTAGTATGCCCAGAAGTCCGTCGAACTGACGGTCGTCATCTATGTTCTCTTCCCGGTGCGAGCTCACTACGAAGTAGTCCTGCTCCTTGAGCCTCAGTCGCTGGAGCACGTCTGACGCGTCAATCTTCTCCATGTAGTGGTGCAGCACCTCGAACATTGGACTACCGGTCTTGATCACCCGGTCTGGCGGAATGCCCTCACGCAACAGGTACTCCCGAGCAATGCGGCTGTACGGCATGTTGATGTCGGAGATGTGATCCAAGATACGGCGATTCATCTCCTCGGGGACTCGCTCGTCGAAACAGCGATTCCCTGCTTCCATGTGGAAGACCGGTATCTTGCGCCGCTTCGCCGAATAGGCAGCGAGGCAGCTGTTCGTGTCGCCCAGCACCAACAAGGCGTCGGGGCGGACTTTGGCGAGCACGGCGTCGGTTCGGACAACTACGTTCCCGACAGTCTCACACGGCGTTTTCCCCGCGGCTTTCAGGAAGTAGTCAGGCTTCCTGATTTCCAGCTCCTCGAAGAAGACTTGGTTCAATTCGTAGTCATAGTTCTGCCCGGTGTGGACCAGAGTGTGGTCTGTTACCTCGTCCAGCCGCGCGATGACGCGGGAGAGCTTAACCAGCTCTGGTCGTGTGCCGATGACGGTCAGCACTCCTGGCCTAGTCATGATGAACCTCCTTGAGCTGAGCTCGTTCGTCTCCACGCGATCTACGTGCCCTCAGCGATATTCGGCTCACTGTCGGTGCCTCCAATCTGCAAGCGCGTCCTTCGTGTACTGCAGCCCCTGAAGCAGACCAACGAGTTCCTCGATGCCGAGCCGCCGCGTGTTGTGCGAATTGTAGTCTTCCTGGCGCGAGAGCCTTTCCTCGCCTTCGGTGAAGTACAGGTTGTAGTTCAAGCTGCGGTTGTCGGGCACAATCCGGAAGTAGTTGCCGCAGTCCTCGCTCTTTGCCATCTCCTCGCGCGTGAGCAATGTCTCGTAGAGCTTCTCGCCGTGACGCGTGCCGATGACCTTCACCGGGTTGTCTGCCTTGAAGATGCGCCTCACTGCCTCTACTAGTCCACCGATAGTGGTGGCCGGGGTCTTCTGTACGAAGATATCGCCCGGCCTTCCGTGCTGGAAGGCGAAGACAACAAGGTTCACTGCGTCTTCAATGGACATCATGAACCGGGTCATGTTCGGGTCGGTCACGGTGAGCGGCTGGCCTTGCTTGATCTGGTCGACTAAGAGCGGGATGACCGACCCGCGCGAGGCCATGACGTTGCCGTAGCGGGTGGCGCACACGACCGTCCCGTTCGGGTCGGCTATGCGCGTCTTGGCAATCATCAGTTTCTCCATCATTGCTTTGGAGATGCCCATCGCGCTGATGGGATAGACCGCCTTATCCGTACTGAGCAGGACTACTCGCTGCACCTGCCCGGCAATCGCCGCGTTGAGGACATTCTCGGCGCCGAGTGCGTTGGTTCTGATTGCCTCGAGCGGGTAGAACTCACACGATGGGACCTGCTTCAACGCTGCGGCGTGGAAGACGTAGTCAACGCCGAACATTGCCGAAGCGACGCTGTCATAGGCCCGGACGTCACCAATATAGAACTTCAGCTTGGGGTTGGAGTAGCTGATCCGCATGTCCTCCTGCTTCTTCTCGTCCCGACTGAACACGCGGATCTCTCTCACCTCGGTCTTGAGAAACCGCTTCAGAACTGCATTACCAAACGACCCGGTGCCGCCGGTAATCAGGAGTGTCTTGTCTTTGAACATCGCTTCCTCACTCTGACTCGCGTCGTTCACTCAGAACTTCCAGTGCATGTATTGACAAACCCACTGGCCTCGACGCACCAAGTTGCAGTCCGCGTGGCAGTTTTCCATCAGGACTCCCTCAGGAGCGCAGGTAACCACTCTTCATACGGCGTCGAGTCCTCGGCGAGTTGACGGACCATACTCAACCACGGTGGAGCTAGATATCCGGTCGCGATACGAAACTTGTCTCCCTTCATGCTGCGATCCGAGACCTCAGTGTCGTCTGGCGTGAGGTCGACCGCCAACCCGAAGGCGTCGCGGAGCAG
The DNA here is from genome assembly GCA_016867815.1 of candidate division WOR-3 bacterium. Lineage (NCBI taxonomy): Bacteria > Pseudomonadati > Caldifarciminota > Caldifarciminota bacterium. The sequence goes on from VGIR01000030.1 coordinate 10,266, forward strand.
ACATAGGAGGTCGTACTTCGAGATCGGCGTCGAGACTACCTGGTACAACCCCGATAGGGTAGGGAACTCCCGAATCACGCGTGCGACCACGTTAGCGATCTCGTTGGTGGTAACGCCTGAGTATATGACATTCCGATAACCGCGCACCGACTTCCGGTTCTGGGCAAGAAACCAGTCCAGCAGTGACCGGTGCTCGACCAACTCCCGGCCGATAATCGACGTCCGCAGCGTGAGTGCGTTGGGGACCGTCACCTCACCTAGATACTTGGTCCTACCATACAGGTCATCAGCGTCCGATTGGTCGTCCTCGGTGTATGCTCCGCGCCTGCCACTGAAGACGCAGTCGGTGCTGAAGTGAATGACCCTGCCCCCCCACCCTGTCGCAATGGTGGCGAGTTTGTGCGGGAGCAGCGAGTTAACGGTTATGCTGGGTATCGGCGACGTTGCCTCCGGTCGTTGTTTGATGATACCTACGCAGTTGACGATGAAGTCAGGCCTTGCGCCGGCAAGCGTTTTTCGGAGTCCGGCGAAGTCAGTAACATCCAGACCCGTGACAATGTCGTTCCCTTGGAGCAGCTCGACCTTGTCGAATGGCGGCTTTCTGACATCCTCCAGCGTCGTGCCGAGTGTCCCATCGAAGTGCTCCCGAAGTACCTGGAACAGCTTGTGCCCCAGCATGCCCGCAGCGCCAATGACCACGACCTTGGGTTGTGTCACCTTCCGACCTCCGATTTTGCCCATTGCACGTATTCCGACAGGCCCGCAGGCATGTCTACATTCGGGCTGTAGCCAAATGCGGCGCGTGCGGCTGAGATGTCGGCGAGGCTATGAAGCACGTCACCGGGTCTGGATGGTCCGTATCTCACCTCAGGGTGCATGCCGCTGACCTCACAGAGCAGTCCGACGAGCCGGTTGATGGTGATGTGCGTGCCACTGGCAACATTGAACGCACCGGTCAGGCCAGGCTTCACTGCAGCTTTGATGTTTGCCTGCACAACATCGTTCACGTTGACAAAGTCGCGCGTCTGTTCGCCATCTCCGAATACCGTCAGCGGCTTTCCGCGCAGCATCTGGAACACGAAGATGGGGATAACATTGCCGTAGGCATCGTAGCGTTGGTTGGGACCGTACACGTTGAAGTAGCGCAGGCAGACGACCTCGATGCCGTACAGCTTGGCGTAGACCAAGCATTCCTTCTCCTCGCAAAGCTTCGTACAGCCATAAGGAGAGTCGGGTTCGGTCGGGTGGTTCTCGCTAATCGGCAGTGCCTTCAGCTCACCAAATATGCCGGCAGAGGACGAGACAACAACCTTCCGAACTTTTCCCCCTCGTGCCGCCTCCATGATTCGCAGGCTGCCCAGAACATTGACTTCGGCGTCGGTAATCGGGCTGTCAATCGAGCGCTTGTTGCCGACTGATGCGGCCAGGTGGAATACTACGTCAGAACCCTTGATCGCCTCTGCGACATCCCTTTCATTGCGCACGTCTCCTTCGATGACGCGCACCTGCGGGAAGGAGTCCAGATTGCGGCGGTCGCCAGAAGACAAATCGTCAAGGACGGTGACCGCGTGACCCTCACCTACCAGCGCCGCTACGACATTGGAGCCGATGAAACCCGCACCGCCGGAAACGAGCGCCCTCATGAAAACCTACCTGTCATCGCGTGTTCATTCTACGCTGACCGGCAGTCTGCGTCAATGGCTCCTTGCCCCTGCGGTTTGAGAAGCAACTCACAACCGTGACCTTGAGACCCGTTGCCGCGAGGAGTTGGTCGAGGGTGTGGGTCTTGGTGCGGGAAAGGAAGAAGGTCTCACATCCGCCTACCATTCAAGGACTCGGCAAACTGTCGTTAGAGCGTGCCATGCGCGAGAGACGGCTCACTTGTACAGCCCGCACAAGAACGTCCAGCAGCCCACCATACGACCTGCTTGTGGTTCGCATCGCCACGAGGGCGGCTCCGCTCCTAGACAACTCGCAACGCAGGGCGGAATCCTGCAACAGCCGGACTGTCTTGTCGGCGAAGTCTCTCGGATTCAACGGATCGAAGAAGACGGCCGCGTGCTCACACATGTCGTGAGCGTAGGGCCGATCCGCGACCAACACTGGAGTCCCTACAAGCATCGCCTCGGACATCGTTAGGGGGCCCGATTCCACCAGCGATGGCTGAATTAGCACCGTGGCCAGCTCATATGCCTTCCGGAGGTCCGCTTTGCCCAGGTAGCCGAGGCAAACGACGCCGTTGTCCCGAGGAACGGTGTCCGTCGCGGGCCATGTTATAAACAGCTTGGCATTCGGGAAGGCCGCCCGAACATATTCCAGACCACGTATAGCCACATCGACATTCTTGTAGGGCGAGTCGTTGCCTACATAGAGGATGCGCTGGCCGACTGGGGTCGTCATCATCTCACCAAGCACGGGGCTTGCGGCATCAATGCTGGGCAGTTCGCGGGCGGTCGGCATGACTATCAAGCACCGTTCTTCTTTCAAACGAAAGGCTCCGGCGACCCATGAGAGCATGGTGGGCGTCTGGACGATTACTCTCCAAGAGTTGGCGCATGACTGTTCCATCAAGTGTCTCAGGACCAGCATGCGCAGGCGGAGCCCGGCGCTACAGCGCTGCAAAGCCTCTCTCGAAAACGGCAGTGACTGCTGGACAAATGTTACGTACGGGGTTGTCGCAGGGATGGTGCCAATGCCCGTGGCGCAGAACAGCACATCGGCCCCAACCCGCGCGCACTCCCTTCCGAGGTTCCGCCTGAGCCAAAGTAGCCGATGCACGTACGAACGCTCGGGGAGCGGTTGTTCAATCTCAACTAGCCTTCCAGAGGCAGGCAGGTCGAAGTTGCGCGTCGAACGCGGAGAACTAAACACTGTGATTCTGGACACTCTGTCATCAGTCAACGTGGCGGCGAGCAAGTCAAGCAGAACAGTTGCGCCCCCGCTGTGCTTGATGCCCACAGCGTCGACGGCCACGTGTATCTGCATGGCTAGTGTCGAGAGCTATTTCCCTCGCAGAGCCATGGGGGTGTCGGCCTCGGCCGCAGCCCGGCGGAGGCAGAAACGACATCAAGGAAGTACGCGGCGACCGACTGCCCTTCAATGCAGTGAGACCACGCCTTGATGCGTTCGCTCGCCTCCGGCGTCTTCTTCCCCCGCGCAATCCACTTCTCAAGCGCGTCAGTCAGCGCACTCACAGAACCACTCTGGAAGACCTCTCCGCGCCAAGGGGCGGCCACCAGGTCTGACGCTCCGCAGCGGTCGCTGCACACCACCGGTACGCCCCTCATGAGGGCTTCATTCACGACCGCTCCCCAACCGTCGAAACGACTCGGCAGCACAAGGACATCAGAGTCTGCAAGTTGACAAAGAGCTGCCTGGTTTGCCATGGCTCCCAGAAAGACAGTCCTGCTTCCGATGCCATGATGCGATGCGAGGCGCTCGTACTCGCCGCGCAGAGGCCCATCACCTATGACTAGGAACTCGCTGTCGTGTGTCCGAAGGCGCCCGAACGCCTTGATTAGCACGTCCACACCCTTTCGGTGGATGAGCTGCCCCAGATAGGCGATCCTGAAGTGGCTTCCTGCAGAGGAGTTGCCATGCTCAGAAGGAACCGTTGCGGGCTTCTCTGTCGTGTATGCGTAGTTGAAGACTTTGTCTGCCGGCCAACCTCGCTTTCTATACCAGGTCACGCCATTTCGCCCCATCGCCAGCATGAAGTCGACATCCTTACCGAAGCGCACCCGATCGGCTGCATGCACCATACGCCTGGCGAGCCCCTTGATTCCGCGAGGATCGCCTCCCTCGCAACCCAACGCAATGCGTGTTCCCGCCTTACGGCAGGCCTCGAAGGCACCCCTACCAAGCGTACGGCTCTTCAATCCTCCGATCAGATGCACAGTATCATTGTCATTCATCGTGGAGAGCCTGTCGATCGTTTCCGCACTTGGGTCGACGATCGTGCGCGCCGGCGCGACGTCCGGCACGCTCCAGCCGAGAGTTCTGCGAGCCCCGATGACCTCACACCCGGCCACCACCGTAACGTCGTGCCCCATCTGTGCAAGGGCCCTCATGTCCGCCGACCGGTGGATGGCCAGCATATTGGTCCAAAGCACCAGCTTCATTTGCACCTTGCAGGAGAAATGCAGGTCATGATGGGGTGGTGACTATAAACCCTGCTGCGTGCCACAGGACAGCCGCCTGGCTTTCTGCAAAGTGTTCTGGAATGACATGAGCCTACCGCGCCAACGCAGGCGATTCAGACCGCCCGTGGCGAACTTCACCGCCTCCAGCGACCAGAATGCTTCGACATTGGACCTCTTGATGAAGTAGGGGTCCTTCGGATGGCAGTTTGACCCGTAGAGCGTGGAGAAGAAGTACTCGTAGTTGTCGAGAATAAGGGCAAGCTCCGCCGTCCCGCAACTGAGCAGAGAATCGAACGGCCCGCAGAAGGCCCGAACCTTGTCCGGTGCGATCCCGCAACCCGCCGCGATCCGACGCCTGCTATCCACGATCTCCCGTCTCCGCGAATCAGAGGACAAGCCCTGCAGTCTCAGCAAGTGCGTGAAGGAATGGGAACCAACTTCGTGACCTGCTCGCGCCAAGTCACCCAAATCCTGCCAGGACATTGCGGTCAGGTCCTCCGGTTTGGCATCGATCTCGGGATCTATGCTCGGCCGTATCCTCTCGATGAAGTATCTGCTCTGTTCTTCCTCGGGAGTGTCAATGAACGCGGGGACGACGTGAAAGAACGCGTGAATCCCCGTGCGCTCAAGCAGGTCTGCGGCGTAGAGGTTGTTCCTGATTCCATCGTCGAAGTTCAGCAGGAGGAGCGGTCCGCCGGCGGCACTCACTTGTGTGCCGAAAAAGGAATCGAGGTCCGCCGGTGAGATGACCCGGAAGTTGCTCCGGTAGAAGGACAACTGCTCCTCAAGATTCCTCATGAAGCGCCTCTGGGTACCATGATAGTTCAGAACCACCAGGTCGCGCTCAGGGATTCTCGCCCATGGCGTCCAGCCCGCCATCCGTGAGACAAGTGCCTTGGCAAGAACGGCTCTGCGCTGCGCTGTGCGGGCAAATCTCATGTCACCAAGTGTCGATGTCGTCGAAGTACAGCTTCCAGAGCTCGGGGTTGAAGAGCGCCTCTCCAACGGTGAAGTCCTTCACGAGAAAAAAGATGCGCTTCCGGATTCGCATGAATCCCACCTGGTCGAGAATGCGGAGGAGGCCGACTTCGCGGCACTTGAAGTTCAATGCAATCGACAGGATCGTGAAGGCTCGCTCCCCCCGAACCTTCTTGACAAGGGCATCCAAGGCGCCCCGCACGAAGGCCGGGTCATCACAGTCGGTCAGCGGGCGTCCGATCACCAGTTCTTTGACCCTTCCGCGGAACTTCGCTTTGAGGTCGAACCTCGCGTGGCGCCCTCCTTTGGCATAGTGATAGAAGAAACGGCGTTCCCGACTCATGTAGCCACCGCGCCACGAGTCGAAACTTGGGTCCTGAGTGAGGATGAAGCCTTCCCAAGTGGGGCCACAAAGCGTGGGCTCCCGTTCTCTTCCGAGTGTGCACCTCGTGAGATCTGTTCCTCTGCTCAGCACTGAGAGGGGCGACAGGGGCAGCACGAGCCAGTTCAGGTCGACGGTGTTCGACCATCCGTCACGGATGAGGTTCCCGTAGGACGGCTCTATCGGGAATCCGAAGACGAAATCGATCGATCTTGTACTGCGCACTACGTCCATGTACGTTAGAAGACGGCGGAATATCCCCTGTCCTCGATAGTCTGGATGCACGATGGAGTTTCCGGATTGGTATGAGTTCTGCATCCGACCAGCCAACATATATGGCCAGCGAAAGAAGCTCTGGAACCCGACCACCTTCCGATCGTCCAAGGCAACGATACGAATGGCGCTGTCACGCTGGTAGGGGTGTTCATAGAAGGCCCTTGTCAAGCGGTCCTGCGATTCCCAATCGACGCCATACTCCCGGCTGATCATATCCACGACCTGATTGTGCATCCACGGCTCGAAAAGCCCGATCCGCAACTCGCCGGGCCGAGTCACTTGCGCCCTGCTCTGCGCGTGCGCAGTCTGTCGCGGATCTTCGCGCTGAAGGGGATATTGCCGAAGTCGGGCCGCAACGAAGTGTCCCTATAGAACTCCACCGTTTCGGGGCGCACCAGCCTGTGTACGCGAATGCCGTCAATTCTGCCGCGCACAGCGGTATTCACCAACCGCGCAGCAAGCCAGGGGCCGACTCGGCTACACTCGTGTATCACCACGCCGATGAGGAAACGCGCGCCATAGAGCGTTGCCATGGGCCGCGGAAAGTGCTTGAATAGGACCCTGACGAAGTTGTATGTCCAGTTCTCGGCCCGCAAGCTATCGTTTCCTCCGGGTTGAGGACGCGAATGGTGCTCAGCGACCATGTCGGGCAGATAGATTGTGCCGTAGCCGGCTGCGTGCGCTCGAATGGAGAAGTCCAACTCCTCCGCCCCGAACGTGCATAGCTCGTCGAATTCTCCCACCCGCATTAGCACTTCGCGTTTCAGCGCATGCGCGGCTCCAGCGAAGTTGGCAACTGGTCGAGCCACCGTTCCATGGTCGTTGACCCAATCACCGGAGATCGGATTGAGGACTTTGAAAGCCAGTAGCCCGCATCTCTCACGCGCGGCGAAAAGGCTTGGGACCGCGCGCAGTACCTCCGGCCGCATTGACGTGTCGTCGTCGAGAAGAACCAAGTACTCACCTTGCGCGACCCTCAGACCGTCATTCCGCCCGCCCGCAACGCCCCGGTTCACGGGATTCAGAACCAGCTTGAGGCCCGGATAGGATTCCGCGAGTCTGTTGAGCGCGTCCCGGGAACCATCGACGGAAGCATTGTCCACGACGATCAACTCGAACATGGACGGGTCCAACGTCTGCAGAAGTGCACCGAGGTGTTTCTCGAGAAGCAAACGACGGTTGCGAGTCAGGATGATGACCGAAACCAGAGGGGCATTGGGGCCTGCCATCAGTCGGTTGGCCCCCTCTCAGTAGCATGCGGCGGAATCGCCGATCCGCCGGCGCGGTCATCGATGAATGCGGCACTAGACAAGGCCCTGCGTATCTTCTCGCGAATCACAGCTTCGTCGTGATTCTGCCTTGCCACCTCAACCCCTCGCGCCACCAGTTTCTCTTGCAGGACTTCATCAGTTGCCAGCTTGAGCAGGGCACCGGCTAACGGGGCTTTCCCTTCTGTCTCGACTAGGCAAGCCCAACCCTCCCTCTTGGCGTACTCAGCCACTCCGGTCTCGGAGGGGGCGTATACTAGCACCGGTCTCTCGCTCATCATGTAAAGATGGCTCTTTGATGAAACCGCTAGCCGGTTTGTGTTCGCATGCTTGGGGTTGAAGGACTCGGGAAGGAGCAGAATATCGGCTCCCCTCAGGTAGGACGGAAGCTCCTCATGAGACGGCGCTGGGAGGATGTTCAGAACACTGGACCGCGAGAGGATCTGTGCGAATTCGGGAGCCACGCCTGACGCAAGGGCGGTCACTTGAACATCAAGCCCCGCAGTGCGCAGCTCCTCAGCGGCACCGCACAAATCCAAGACGGGGCCGCACCGCTGAGAGTTCAGTGCGCCAGCATACACCAACGAAACTCGGCATTCATCGGCCACACGCCTGATCGGCGCTCGGCTGAACCTTCTTGGATCGTCGCACATCATGATTGGCTCGAAATCGACACCATACCTACGATGGAACTCGCGCGACATCGCATCCCCATTGGAGAGTCTTGATGAGGCAGCCATGACCAGTTCCCTCGCCGCTCGGCGAACCGGCGGTCTCAGCACCGCGCGGAATGGCGAACTCGAGTAAAGGTCCTTGGGCCAGTCGTCTCCCGTGTGAAAGCAGACCGGCACTCCCAAGGTACGGTGTATCATGACGGGAAGCCAGGCAAAAGCGAGGTTGTACCCTTGGCAGTAAACGACTTCGGGAGCGAAATCCTGCACCCACTTGACTAGTCGGGGAGAAAGAACAGGCTGAAAGAATAGCTCCCACAGCCCCGAATTGACGAGGACGGTACTCATACGTCGGCGTAATGATGAGCTGTTTCGGCGATGGAGTTCATCGAGAGTACGGGCTGGCAATGCTGACAAACCAACATGTCCTTGCGAAGACCGCTTCAGTTTGAAGAAGAGCTTGCCCCACCGTCTTTCCTCTGGGCCCAGCCTGAAAGTGCGCCCGCAGAATCTGGAGTCACCGACCTCACCGCCGGAGTATATTTGGGCCAGTCTGTCTTTCGGCCATCCAGCGAACCAGCCTCGGAAGGACACGCCATGCTGGTCGGCCTCGTTGATGCAGGCCGCATAGACGATCAGCGTTCTGGGATAGACCGGCGACTCGGCCCCCCCGACGGCCTTGGCCTGACCGCAGGAGGGGCCCAGATGACCTCGGCTTCGCACCGCGTCAAGTCGCTTGCCCTCCATCTACTGGCTGTCCTCCCAAACGCGTCTGAGAAAGGCGAACGTCTCCTCGGCGCATCGCTTCCATGTGAAATCGATGGAGCGTTCGTAGGCCTTCTGACCGCAGATTCGTCGCTTCTCTTCGTTTGTGGCGAGCGACGTCAGCGTACCTGCAATGCTCTCAGGGCTCTCGGGGTCGAAGTACACGCCGGCGTCCCGCAGGATGTCGGGCAGGCCGACCCTGTCCGAGCTTGCGATTGGCAGTCTCGCGCCCATTGCCTCCAACAACGTGTTCGGAAAGCACTCGCAAGAGGACGCGAAGACGAAGATGTCCGCATTCCGGTACTCAGGCAGGAGAGCTTTCGTGTCCAGCGGACCGATGAGTTCCACATGTCCGCCCGCGTTCTCTTGTCGGATTGCGCGCTCAAGCGGCCCGGCGGCTGACGTAGAGACTCCGCCGACGAGCCTCAGACGAACGTTCAGCCCCGTCTGATTCCTCGTAAGCCCCACCGCCCGTACCAGTTCCGGCCCGTGTTTGTAGTGGTACAAGTACGAAACGTACAGAACAGTCACAACGCTGCCAATGTCGTAGGAGCGCGACTCTTGGATTCTGAAGGCTTCGTCCAGTCCGTGCGGGACGACTGTGCTCATCCGGATGCCGGAGACTTGGGATGTGACGACCTCCCGTGAATGTCGTGAAACGAAGATGACACCGGCACTCCGGCGGAAGGAAGCGGCGTGATTCCGGCGGTACCTGAGGAAGAGCTCATACTCTGGAGTGCCCCGGTAGTGCTCCAGTTCGGCTCGGTCGAACGGCAGCAGGTTTCGGCACATCGTGACGGCGACTGACTTGCGGAGATAGACACGGAGTTGCCCAGAGGGAAAAAACTCAACGTCGGGTCGTAGCCGCCGCACAAGTCGCGGGTAGGCCCACAAGTGCCACAGATACCGCTTCAGCCGGGTTCGGCTTGCGGGCCAGTGATGCGTAATCACACGAACTCCATCATCCAGCCGTCCGAGCTTCTCGTAGAACTGTGTCGAGCAGACGAAGTAGATATCCATGTCCGAAGGGATGGCACCGGTCCCGAGCAGCCCTTTGCAGTGCCTGACAAACCCACCGCTCCCACCGATGTCGCCGTAGATGAGCAGCCGCACCTATATTAGCCTCTGCTACCCTCCACGCGCTGCGTAGAACGGGGCACGTCGAGGGATTGGCGACTTCCTGTCTTCACTCTTGTGCGCCACACCGTCCGACTGCTCTGAACGTATCCTCGGGATGCGGCACCGGCTATCGCAAGCATGGCAAAGGTGAAGCCCAGGAAGTGCCCATTAAGGAATGTCGGCCACAGGACTTCGCCCGTGAACCCCGCTACGAGGAGTCCCGCGTAGGCAGCCCGAGGGCCAGCGAGGTCTGGCAGGGAACCACGCAGCAGCCTAAATGCAGTCAAAAGCAGCATGAGATACAGCGCCAGCCCGAGGACGCCCCCCTCCAGCAGGGACTGCAGGTACATGTTGTGAGCGTTGCCGGGGACGCCTGGGATTCCCATCTCACCCATACCCCACCCAATGCCGGTTATCAACACCTCAGGGTTGGATCGCACGTACTGCACTGTATCGGTCCAGCGGATTGTGCGTCCGGACAGGGTCGGATCCTGTTGGCGATTCAGTATTGATGCGGACCGTCTTTGCGCATACGCGCCGACCTCCTCGTCAGTCTGGCCTAGGATACGGGGGGCGATCACCGCGAAAACGATGGCTGCGGCTAGCGTGAAGACAAACCTCCTGACGCTCGTGGCAGATGCCGCCACGAACATAGTTGCGAAGCCGACAGTTGCGCCACGAGACCCCGTTAGGAAAACCACTACGGCGGCAACGGCTATGAGCGGGACCCGGAACGCCGCCGCCGGTTTGCGGCCAGCGAGGAGGAGTGCGGTGAAGACCGTTAGGTAGTTTACCATGCCGCCCGCGTTTATGCCGATCGGGCCAAATGGGCGGTGGGGTCCATTCATTGAGCGCACCGCTCCCCACGGACTGTCGGCGGGCAGGTGCGCGGCCAGCATCGCGCCTGGAAACAGTCCCGTTGCCTGCCCGAGAGCAACCGCCACGATGAATGCCGTCACAGCATAGACTGCGCTGGAGATCCTGGCAAGATGCTGAGGAGAAAACGCCATGCCGCGGATGCAGTGCCATACTACGCCGAACTCGACGAGTCGGAGCGTCTGGTAACTCCCGGCTAGGCCCGCGAGAGTCGGTCCCTGAGGACTTGTGAAGCTGGTATAGACGGTGCTGGCAAGGGCCATCGTTACTCCGAGCACAAGGAGTCTCCAAAAGGACCGCTCTGTCCTGTCCATGGGGTTGACGAGCTGTGATCGGGAAAGGTGCACCGCGACGAGGAACAGTGTGGCCAGGTCACTCAGTACGGGCCACAAGTACATGCTGCGCGTGAACGCGACTATCGGGAAGGTGAAACCCTGACTCAGTATATACACAACGACTGCGGCTAGCTGGAGGTTATCGGCGTACTGCACCTCCTGGGCTGGCGCCGCCGTGCACGAGGTGAAGTTCGACCTCCCTATCAGGGCATCTCCTGCTGAGCCAGCAACAGGCGTAGTTCGTCGAGTCATCTCAGGAGTTCATTACGCAGATCGTCGGTCGGGAGTACGCCGAGCTCTGTCACTTGGCAGCAATCTACTCTCGTAGAGCCCGAGCATCCTTTCCACATACATCCCGAACCTGAACTTTGGGGGAATACTCCCGGTTCTGCTTGTGTGGTTGCCTTGACCAGCGAGTGCTGTTAGTACCCCATCCGCGAAAGCAGCGGCGTCGCCGGGTGGTACGAGGGACACGCGTTCCGACTCTCTCGCGATCTCACGAAGCGGCCCGATGTCGCTGGCGACGACCGGCAAGCCAGCCGCAAGGGCTTCAAGAACTGCACCCGGCAGACCCTCGCTTTTTGACGGCAAGAGCAGGCAGTCACTTGCTTGCAGGAGGCGCGGTACGTCGCGGCGCAGCCCGGCGAAGTGAACGGAGCCCTCCAGGCCTCCATCCGTGACGCGACTGCGAATCCTCCCAAACAGGGGACCGTCACCAACAAGCAGGAAATGCACGCTTCCGTGTCTTTCGGCTACGCTCTGAACCACGGAGATTAGCATCTCGTGGTTCTTAGCGGGCAGAAAGCTACCAACGTGGATAACTACGTGGGCGGCCAGCGGAATCCCGAACTCACTGAGAGTCTCTGCCCTATCGTAGCGAACGAGAAATGGCTGGGGGTCAATGCCGTTGTACAGGATTGTCGCGCGCGGGTCCCTCTGCCACTCCGCGCCCATGTAGGCTTCCATCGCACCTTCAGAAACGGCGACGATCCTTGTTGCGTATCGCCGGGTCCATGCCATGAGTAGCTTGCTGGCCCAGTGCCAGTAGACGCCGGGGCGGGGTGAATTTGCACCGCGCCAGTGTTGTATTCGAAGTGGGACGCCCTCTTTCGCCGCGGCCCGGAGATGGATTCCTGAGAGATGATTGACATGGCAGTGGATGATATCGTAACGGCCATCCCGGAGCAGCAGTCGGAAACGCTCGGATGATTCAAGGATGTTCCTTGTCACTCTGCAATGCGTGATTCCGAAGCCGAGCCCACGAATCCGGTCATCGTAGGCCCCTGGGTCAGGGCCGAACGCGCAGAAGTCGAGGTGATACTCGGACGAGTTCAGGGTAGCCGCGAATTCGAGAACACGAGTCTCTGCTCCTCCCACGTTCGTTGTGCCGATGACCTGCAGTACGCGAATCATGTGGTCGACAGCGAACCTGATGATGCCCTAATCAGGTTGCCTCATGTCTGGCAGGTCCAGAGCATCTGCGAGCAGGCAATACTGGGGCCAGAAATGCCCTTCATGCCATCGCAGCGAAGCGTCCCAGAACCCGGGGCACTCGCGCACTGCGGCGTCTACGTAGGTGTAGCTGAGTTCGCACAGCGATGGAGAACGATCGGAATCGTAGAGAAAATCGTAGGCCATGGACTGGAATCGGAAGAAGCTCGATATCTCGAATGCCAATCGGACGAAGCGCAAGTCAATCATATCCCTGTCCCAGTTCATTCTCCCGCTACCTGACGCCCTGAAGTCCTTAGGTCCGTTGTACCGCCGGAAGGCGAACGCCCGGTCCCCGATGACTGTCACCCGTGTGTCGTAGTCATTGCCGGGCAGATATCGCTGAAACAGAACGTAGTTCTTGTGAAGCTCCCGGCCCGGTGTCGCCCGGCGAGGGTGCAATTTCAGACGAGCGCCTGCGGCCCAGCCGTATAGAGTCCTCCAAGGATTGTTACCGATGCGGCGGACAACACTCAAGGGAACATTGCCTGAGGTCATGCCGGACTTGAACATTCTTCGAATCAGCCTCCGCCCAGAAGGCCTGTCTTTGACGAGAACGACATTTGAGGACCCTGCTCCTCCCCGGAGCTTGAACACAAGTGGCAAGTCGGCCGCTTCCATCCAATCCAGCGCTTGGTTAAGATCCCAGAACACCCAACTCTCCGCCATCGGGTACCCGTGGAGTCTCATCATGTAGTACTCCCTTATCTTGTCATCGTAGGCCCAGCAAGTCCTCATGTTGGGCAGGCAAGGAACTTCCAGCTCCAGTTCAACCAAGGGAATCACCGAAAGAGCCAGTTGCCTCTCGTAGTATTCATGTCCCCACCAGTAGATAAAGAGGTCCAGATTCCGGACTCGGTCCCAGAATGACGGCTCGCCGACGTCCAGTCGGATGTGTTCAAGTCGGTTGTGGTCCAGAATCGCCTCGAAACGGTGGGCAAACCGCGCGTGTCGCGTTGGGTAGGCCGTGTGTACGCCGACTAGCACCAGCGATCCTCCACCCAAGTCCGCCGCCGTGGCACGTTCATGATCCCGTGGCTATCTGACTAGCGCTTGCCTGCGCAGAAGATTCCTAGCTAGGGCTCGATCGCCGGGTTGCAGCACAAGAGAGTATACGACGACTCCATACAGGCCCGACAGAAGCGTCACTAAGCTAATCAGGCCGGGCCAGGTCCGTATCGCCCAGACCTGGGATATTCCGTAGGCCAGGGCGCCAAGGACGACTGCACCGACGATGCCCGGAATCAAAGGAAGCAGGAGAGCAAGCCATCGTGTCTTCATAATTGCTGCTCCGTAGGCGGGCATGAATACTGCCCTGTTCAAAGTCAGCGCCAACGCACCAGCGACGGCGATGCCTGAGATTCCCCAACCACTCCACTTGGCTAAGGCAAGCGCGAGCGCGATCTGGATCAGTCCAGTGATCAGGGTAATCGTGCTGGGCCAGCGAACCTTGTTCAGTGCGATAGCCGCTTCTCCTATCGGGGCGACCGCCAAGTTGACGCAGAGCGGAAAGATCATGATGGACAGCACAGTAGCCACGCCCTGAAACGAGGGACCCAACCACAGAGCAAGGAAGGGTTTGGCTAGACCGCACAGCAGGCCAATGGGCAGTGCCATTAGTAGACCCAGGATATTCATTGCCCGGCGCGTCACCGCCAGTGTGCCGGCCATACCATCGCAGGCATATCCGGCCACTGCAACCGGAGTGATGACGCGAACCATGGTGCTTGCCATGGAGCGAGTGAGTACCGACAGCTGCAGGAGGGGCGCGTACGTCCCTGCAGCGAGTGGGCCGAGGATCAGATTGGCAACGACAATATCGGTGCCCACATGGGCCATGAAGCCGACCTGCCCCAGCGTCAGCCAGCTCCCCATGCCTATCATGTCGACGACCAACGAACGGCTGGAAGTCCACGGTCGGATGTGCAACTGAGGGGTCAGATGGCGCCAGATGACAATGCTGCCAACCAGCGATACAAGGACGCCCGCCAGAATCCCGGTCCCCACATGCCACAGCGAAGGCGTGAGGGCCGCGAAGAGTGCGACGACTACACCCCGGTTCAACAAGAGACTGGCGACACCGACTGAGTTCTGCAGGTCAAAGCGACTCCTGGCGAACGAAGAAACCTGAAAAGCGCTCCCGAGTGCTGTGACCAGAAAGCCCCCCGCAGTAGCTGCGAATAGCCATCTGAAGGCGATTTCCTGGCCACTGGGAATCCTGAAGAGACGAGGAGCTGCGAAGACTAGCGCCAAGGAGATTGGCAGGATAGCGGCCGCAACAAGCGCACCGCCGGACAGAGCAGAGTTAAAGGTCCGATTCGCCGCAGCATTGTCCCCCCGCGCGAGTTCCATGGTCAAATACCGGCTCGCGGCGCTGTTGAACGACCCCGTCAGGACTCCGAAGAAATTCGTAACTGATGTCGCCAACGCTATGAGCCCGTAGACCGCAACACCCAAGTGGCGAATTGCGTACGGCACAAACCATAGACTCACTAGGGACGGCAGCACGACGAAAGCGCCATTTGAGACGACGTTGCGCAACAGATATCGGCGTGCTTCCGCTCGTGCGTCGGAGGAGGGCGCCAATCGCGAGGTCACAGGGATTGTGCCGGACCACGGGTGATTGGCCGCCCGTCGCCAGATTCATCACATACGCACCACTGACCGGTGCTGGTGCCCCATCCAGATGTGGCGGTCATCAGGAGAGCTCACAATACCCTCGCCAACCGGCAGGCGGGACAAGAGGCCGCCCAGACCATTTGGCCCAGGGCTGGACGAGAAGCTCGCCGTTGACGAACGCGGTGACTTCGGTGTTTGGGAATTCTGCCAACGGGTATGTGAATCCCGTGAATCCTTCACGAATAACCGGCAGCCGCCGCCAGTCGAAACCGACAAGATGTGCGTGGACATAGTCTGCAGCAACGGGATTGGTGGAACATGTCACAGTGCCAAGATTCCTAGGGACGGGAGACAGAGGACCCTCGCCTTCACCAGCCACGATCGCGTCGGTGATGAAGAGCGTGCGCCGTTGCGGCACTTCGGACAGTGTGCCGTCCTCTCTGCCGTACATGAGAATGCGATTCAGGTCGAGGCAAGTGCGCCAGATCGTGTCGTTGCCGTGCCAATTGCCTTCAATATTGCGGTCCGCCCCGCGGGCCTCCGCCATCTGCCGCGCTCGGCGTGCGCCGAACAGGGCCGCTGCTCGAACAAGCCCGTCCGAGCGATTGGCGACGTCCAAGAGGCTTTCTGCGTAGCTCTTCAGGCGAGAGGGGACGGCATAGCAGTCGCCCCGCTCAAGGCTACTCCCCTTGCGATGATGCGGGAGGAAGTCCTTCCGTCCGCAGATACCGATAGTGTTCTTCAGCGCAGCCGTGATGCCAACCTTCGTGTGAGTCTTTAGCTTCGGGACGCTGACAATAACATCCGCCGCGATTGCTTCGCGCGCGACCGCGTAGCGATGCACACCGGGCCCGTGGTTCTTCCTGAGAACGTCCGGGTTGTACATGGTCACGCGGAATCTCTCGGGATCGCGTGAGAGCGGCTGTAGAAGGCTGGCTTTCCCCAAGTCGAAGATGATGTAGTCGTCTTCCGTTCGGCAAGGCGCGGCCCGCTGATCTTGGATTCCGGATTCCGTCAGCGTAGTCATACGGAAGTCGACCCACTCGACGGGCGGGCATCTTTCGGCGAAGTGCTTAGCAATCGAGTCATGTCCGGAAAGCTGCAGCAGTCGCCCCATGTCGCATCCTTGGACAGGCGCGTCACCAACTATGACGCGCGCGGGACGGGCAAGAAGAACATAGTCGAGCACGGGCTTGAGCACCGCCGGATGCGTTACGAGGCAATCCAGTCCTTGGCCGCTCAGATTTGAGTGACGGACCAGATTCGGCTTGACAAGCACCGTCTCCCCGGGACGGATGCAACTGCCCAGAGGATTCCATGAGGGCAGACCGTAGTTGGACCGGTCCATCCCTGCCGCTGCCAGGCACGCCCGAACCGCTGAGTAGACTGGATTCGCCTTGTTCGCCACTGGACCCGTATATTCAGGGTGCGCCGTGTCAGGCGCAAACCCACTTTCAGAAGAAGGGTACCCTTCGATCGCGGCATCCCGCACAACTGCGACCGAGCGATCTTGGGTGGAGTCTGACACTTCCGTATTCACGAGACTGCATCAGCCATCACGTAGGAGGGAGAGACTTGTTGACGCGACGACGCACCAAGCGCGAAACAGCCCCCGTCGTGTTGGTGAGGTTGCCGGCTGTCGTTCACGCCGCCACGAACCACGGGGGTCCCGGGCCGGAACTGGTCGGGCGCGACGCGGTTGGCTGTACTCTGACGTATCACCACAACTTACCCAGTCTGAAGTCCCATTCCCTCGGAGTTAGCCTCCCGAGGCCGCCCTCCGGGTTCATCGTGATTTCCCCGAACAGAATTCTCTCAGGGTCCGGGGCGTACAGGTCGACGCGACAGAAGTCGAAGCCAACACTGAGCCGCTCGGCGACCCTGACCATCTCTGCAAGACGCGGAGGCCTCGGAACGGCTCCACGGCGTGGGTATAGAAACTGTATACTAGTATCCCTCCATTCGCGATCGAAGAGGACTCTGGTGTGCTCTCCGAATCTACCCAAGTCCACCTGAACAAGGTGCACTGACCCGTGGAAACAGAAGAACTTGTAGTCCACGGGCACGCCGTGCTCTCTATCCTCGATAAACCTCTCGACCAGTATCAGCGGAGCAATCCTGTCGTAATGCGTTTCGTGACTGCGCGTAGCCTTGCTGTACTTGTGGCTAAGCCAATCCCAACACAGCCGGATGACCTCCTTTCGGTCCAAGGTTCGCTTATCCGTAACAAAGATGTTCCACCCGCTCCCGTGATTCGCCTTGATGACGAACTGGTCAGGTAGGTCGTCGAATGGGATTCTCTCCGGGTCATCCGTGGTGAAGTAGACCTCGTTGAGGATGTTGGCAGGACCCCTTTCCGCGACATACTGCCGCACGCGCCACTTGTCTGAGACGAGTGATGCCAAGGGATGCGGCACGAGCAGTTGCCGGTGAGCGATCTTCTCATTCAGAGTCCTCGGGTTGCGGATGTTCGGCCAATAGCCCAGATTGAGCAGCATTTGGACAGACTTGTAGGTCATTGGTGAAAGCACCGGATGGAGGACCTCGACGAACTTGCTGAACTTGGCCGCTGCGATCTGAGCTGCCCAGCCTGGGCCTTCAGTCTTCCAGTGGTCAACGGCGCGTCCAAGTTGCTGCCGAAACGAGACGATGCTCACTGGGTCCGTTCCGCAGCGGCCAGACTGTGAGCGGCGAAGACCTCGCCCGCGTGCGGTGTGTGCGAGTCCCCAATGTGGATGCAGGTACGTTCTGGTCTGTCTGGGCATTCTGCGGCGGCGAGAATCGGCGAAGGAGGGGTCATCTTTGCCCCCAGCGGTGGCATTGGCGGTTTTTTTTGGGGGGGGCAGAGGGCCGTGAAGCCAGAAAGGAAAATGAGAGGCGAGAGGAAGGAGGCTTGAGGAGCGGATGGGGATAGTCCGCGGCCAGGACGGCATCCTCCGGAATAGTCCTTACGACCCGTGCAGGAGATCCAGCCAGGAGGCTGTGTGCTGGATAGACGCCGGCTCGCACAACGGAGTACGGTGCAATGATGCAGCCCTCCCCGATCTGCGCTCCCTTGAGTACCAGAGATCCCAAACACAGCCAACAGGAGTCGCCGATTGACACGGGAGCCGGGACGTCCTGCAGCTTGTGCCGGAATCGCGAATGCTCCAACGCGGCCGAATGTCCGTGCGCGTCGAGCACCTGACTGCCCGCGGCGAATAGGCACCTCTTGCCGATGGTGATGCCTAGCCATGCATGTATACAGCAGCCGTGACGCCGACTTTCCGCCCCGATCTGTATGCACGCGCATGGGCGGTCTGCCAGAATCGTAACGGGATAGCTCATCCCTGCGTGATAGCCGCACGGCAAGGAATTCAGGAGAACGCCGTCGCCACACTCGACCTTGGCGCCTGCAGTGATGTAGATCCGCGGCCGCCCCGCCACCCTACAAGCAGTCCCGATAGACATGCCCTTGCGTCTGCACTCGGCCAGCAATAGCGAATTCATGAACCTGTCCCACGACGCGCGCGCAACTGCAAATGGCGAAGCGAGGAAACTACCTCTCATCTGAACCCGGTCCGTTCGGGAAGCAGGCTCTCCTGCCAGTCTTGGGGGATGTCAACCGCGCCCCATTCAGCACGGCGTGGTACTCGCATATGTCGCCACTGCGTTTGTGTAGCCCGCAAGTCGAACACACACCGTTCATATACGACAGTTGTCACGGAACCAGACGACGAAACGTTCAACCCCGACTTCGACAGGGATGCTGGGCGCGATGCCCGTCGGGTGACAGAGGGAGAGGTGGAGGCTACGGAAGAGACAGAGGAAGGAGGACGGAGCGATGAGGAACGATGAACGCGGAGTGATGAGTGCTGAGTCATGAGTGAGAAAGGTGGACAGAGGAACGCGGAACGATGAGTGCTGAGTGATGAACGCTGAGCGAGGAACTCCGAACGTGACGATCAACGACGTACAATAGACGATGAACGGCTTGCGCTTGTGCTTGAGCCGGCGCGCAGGCTTGGCGCGGGCCAGGTGGCTACAGGGCGTCGACGAGTTGGGCCAGCGGGATGACCTCGACGTCGGTCGCCAGTCGGTAGCGCTTGAAGCCCGGATAGGCGACGAGCAGCGTGACGAGCTTGAGGTCGGCCAGCGCGATGCGCTGGACGTTGTCAGCCGGGGCGCGTCCAGATAGCGTTCCCCGGTCCTGGGGTCCGCTTCGATAATGAACAGGCGGTACTTCATGTTAGCGTTGCAGCGCCGGCCAACCCGGCGACTGAACTTTAGCCGAAGCATCGCCACCGGTCAAGAACAAGCGAGCGGGTTCGGACAATGCAGAAGTCAGATTCAGAAACCAGAATTCAGAATTGCCGCGCCGGATTCTCACCACAGAGACACCAAGACGCGACGAGGAATGGCGCACCAGCCAAGGATAGTTCAGAAGCCAGAATCCAGAAAGCAGAATTCAGAATTGAGGACTCGGAGCATACGACCACGGATATACGGATGGACACCGATTGGGGCATGGAAGGGACGGAGCTTGGCCACGAAGAC
Organism: candidate division WOR-3 bacterium; assembly: GCA_016867815.1. Taxonomy (NCBI): domain Bacteria; kingdom Pseudomonadati; phylum Caldifarciminota; species Caldifarciminota bacterium. The sequence continues at coordinate 29,724 of VGIR01000030.1, forward strand.
AGGCGCGGCTGCGCCGCGAGTTCCCAGGTGCCAGTTTGCAGTTTCGGAAGAACCAGAAACGATAAACGAACAACGAAGAACGAGATATATCCACAGATTACGCAGATTCATACAGATTCCGGACGGAGTGAACCGCCAAGTACGCCAAGAACGCCAAGACGGGACGCGGAACGGAAGAGAACCGCAGTGTGGCGCAGATGCCGGACTCGGAGACCAGGAACCAGAGACTAAAGACCATGGACCAGGACTGAGGACGGAGGACTGAAGACTGGAAACCAGAAACTAAGAACCAGAAACCAAGAACTAGAAACTAGAAACAGAACACAGGGCCGAGGCCGGAGACTGGAACGGCGGCTGGAACTTGGTCAAGTACGGAGTCAGGACCAGGGCACGGAACCGGGCCAGGAACGGCGCCTGAGACGGAGCGAGGACCAGGGACTGGAACACGGTCCGGCGCGGAGCCTGGAAGAGGGCCGAGTCCGGGGGCGGGGAGAGAGGTAGGTCCGGGGCCTGAGCCGGGGTCAGGAACGATGCCCGGTACGGGGCGAGAACCAGGGGCCGGAACGGGAGCGAGAACGCGGCCTGAAACAGGGCCGAGCAGAGAGTCAGGAACGAGGCCCGGAACAGAGCCAGGCACAAGGCCAAGACCAGGGGTGAGAATTCCCCCTTCCGTATGGGAGGCAGTTTTCGAAGACGGCTAGTCCAGAATTCAGAAACCAGAATTGTGTAACCACGTTCCTGGTTCTTAGTTCTTAGCCTTCAGTCCTTAGCCCGTGTGCCCCTAATCAGATGCTCAAGGCCGTCCTGAAAGGGCTGAGGGCTGGCCAAGCCCAGTCGGTCGCGGAGTACGTCAACCGATGCGAGCGAGTGCTTGACGTCCCCGGGCCGAGGTTTGTCGTAGACCGGCTCGACCTTCCTGCCCACAATGCGGCAGATTTCACTCACGAGAAAGTTCAGACTGTACCGTTCTCCGACGGCGACATTACAGAGAAGAAAGGGAGAGGTTGAGGCCAAGGTTGAGATTGAGAGCGGAGTTTCCTCCCCGGCCTTAGCCTCAGCCTTAGCCTTGACCTGTGCCGCCAGCGGCACTTCGCACGCTGCGAGATTCGCCGCGACGACGTTGGCGACCGGTGTGAAGTCACGGGACTGCTCGCCGTCGCCGTACACGACCGGTTTCCGGCCTTCGCGAACTGCAGCAATGAACTTGGGAATGACCGCGGCGTACTGGCTGTTCGGGTTCTGGCGCGGGCCGAATACGTTGAAGTAACGGAGCGCGACGGTCTCGAGGCCATACAAACGACTGAAGACCCGGCAGTAGTGCTCGCCGGCCAGTTTGCTGACAGCGTACGGAGACAGCGGATTCGGCATCATGCCTTCGTGCTTGGGCAGTTCTACCGAGTCGCCATAGACGGACGACGACGAGGCGTACACAACGCGCTTAACGCCGCAGTCCCGGGCGGCAATCAGCACATTGAGCGTACCGGTGGCGCCGACCTCGTGAGTCGTGACCGGGTCCTGCACGGAACGGGGAACCGAGGGCAGGGCGGCCTGGTGGAGAACATAGGTTGAGGTCAAGGTTGAGGTTGAGGAGGAGCGGAAGGAAGAACCGGACATGGCTGAACGGAGGACCTCAAGGGATCGGATGTCACCTTCGATGAGTTCGATGTCCTTGAGAAACGGAGCCAGGTTCTCTCGGCGACCGGTTGAGAAGTTGTCGACTACCCGGACCGTCTCCCCGCGCTTGAGCAGCTCCTCGACGATGCTCGAACCGATGAAGCCCGCGCCGCCGGTAACTACGTAGATCATGGTTCTTAGTTCCTGGTTCTTAGTTCTTAGTTCTTGGTTCCTGGTTCCTGGTTCCTGGTTCCTGGTTACCGGGCTTGAACTTGCTGCCTTTGCGTTCAGTCGTGCGGAGGTATCTGGCCAATCCGCCGATCAGACGCGCATTCTCCTGGGCCAATCCCGCAAGCTCTCGGAACCCGCGGTCATCGATGTACCCCTGGTCCAATGCAACGTAGAGATGAGAACCGACTTCGCCAGCCGAGCCCAGAGCCATCGACAGGAATTGCTGGAATTCTCTGGTGCCGCCTCGTCCATGCCCTTCGGCCACATTCGCCATGACGGACACGCAGGCGCGACGAATCTGGTCGCGCAGCGCACAGTCCCGAGCGAAGGTTCCCTTCGACGTGACGTCGTAGATTCGCCGCGTGAGTTCACGCGCCTTCTTCCAGGCGTCGATCTCCTCGAAGCTCCTGAAGGTGGCCATCGGGTCAGTTCTTAGTTCGTGGTTGCTGGTTCATGGTTCCAAGTTCGTGGTTCCGGGTTCCTGGTTACTGGTTCAGAGAACTGCTCGGGAGGCTTGGCACCAAGGACCACGAACTCCGAACTGCGAACCGCACTCCGGCCGGGTGCTCGGTCCGCCCTGGAACTGGAAACCAGGAGCCTCGAACCAGCGGTTTTCTCCACGCTGGAATAGTACGAAACGCACGAGGAGATTCAAGGAATTCGGGGAGGAGAGTAATCCAGTGTTCTAGTGATAGAGGGTCAAGAGAGAGAAGAGGATTGCGGAGGGCGGGGCGATGAACGCCCATGAACGTGGAGCCGGGAACGAGAGGCCGCAAGCGCCGGCAGATCAGTAGTCAGTCCAGTTCACGTAGTCCCTTGAACCCTCGTAGGAGACAATCCGGCCGGGCACGCCGGCAACAACGGCGTTGTCCGGCACGTCTTTCGTCACCACGCAGTTCGCCCCTATGGCCACGTTGCTGCCGACCCGTACGCTCCCCACCAACTTGGCACCGGGACCGATGTACACGTTGTCACCAATAGTGGCGTAGCCCTGGCGCGGTCCGCGATTCGCCTGACCAACCGTCACACCCTGCGAGATATTGCAGTTCGCACCGATGACGGCGCGGTGGTGCACGACGATCTGGCCAAAGTGCCCGATGTAGAAACCAGGACCTATCCGCGTTCGCCAGGGAATGCTGATGCCGTACTTGAGCGAGTGGTGTCTCAGGATGAGTCGGGCAATATGCCCGAAGCCAAATCTGAGGATCCGGCGACCGCTCAGGAACGCGGCCGTTCTCATCCAGTAGGTGTACTGAAACCCGGGGGTCAGGGCGGCGTGTCGCAGGAAGCCGGAGAGCCCAACTGCGCCCTCGTGACGGCAGAGGTCTGACCGAACTAGATACCGGTACTCAGAGTACGTCATTGGCCTTGGTGTAGTCAGGGCATGCGGGAAGAGAAACGCCCGCGACGGTCAAGCGACTCTGGAATCGGGCTTCAGCGCAAGCGACACGAGGAGCTTTGGGAACGGCAGATGATTCCCAGGTCGCTGTGAACGGACTTCCCGATGGGTACGCGCGCTGCGACGCGAGTCGCGACCTAGCCATTCTCACTCCTTGGGCAAGACAGTGTAGACCGTGCCATCCCTCCGTGCGGCAAGCGTGTCAAGATCAACTCCGGTCGCCAATTCGGACGGTCCAAGCAAGCAGGGTCGGAGGCCGCTGTCGGCCGAGAACCAGGCACGCGTCGCGTTCAGCCGACTCGCCAACTCGCAAGCGACCCTTCGCTGTTGTA